>JAGCFX010000031.1 GCA_017649925.1 Paludibacteraceae bacterium
ATGCAAAAATATTTGCGTATTCCAAAAAAAAGCAGTACTTTTGCACCCGCTTTTCCCCAGAATGATAGTTGGGGCCCCCGAAAATTTTAATTTTTGGGGAGAGCGGAGGCCCCGAGAGACTTATCCTTACGACGAGGTCGTATGGCAGTCCGAGGGAGCCGAACGCGAGGTGCCATCGTATAACGGTTAGTACTCAAGATTTTCATTCTTGCAATAGGGGTTCGATTCCCCTTGGCACTACCAAGACCTTCCTTTAAAACAATCTCCTGAAGGCAATCCTCTCAACGCCTGATGGATACAAAACAAGTTTAAACAAGATGGCAAATCACAAATCATCTTTAAAGCGTATTCGCCAAACGGCAGCCCGCAAAGCACACAACCACTACTACGCTAAAACAGCGCGTAACGCTGTGCGCGACTTGCGTAAAGAGACTGATAAGGCAAAGGCTGCTGAAGCTCTCCCGAAAATCAGCTCTATGCTCGATAAATTGGCTAAGCGTAACATTATTCACGACAACAAAGCCGCTAACTTGAAATCCAAATTGGCTCGCTTCGTGAATAAACTCGCTTAAGTTTAATCGTGCCCCATAAATTCTGCGCAATACGCATTTAGGTCAAACGGGGGAATCGCATCGCGGTTCCTCTTTTTGTTTGTGAATAATCCCGCCGTTTTCGACACAACATCGGACCGTTTTCGAGCCATTATCGAGCCATTATCGAGTCATTATCGAGACTAAACCATAAGATACCCATAACATATCCATAGGATACCCATAGGATACTTGCCCCGTTTTTGCACAAATCACGCTTCTCCTGTATATATACATAGTATATATACACTTTTTGGCGCTGTTCTTTTTTTGAAAAAAAATTTGGTCATATCAAAAAAAAGCTGTACCTTTGCACCGCAAAAGTGTGAAAACAATCAAACTTTTGATGTAATAAACTTATTATTTTTATTTATTCACAAAAATCTTTTTTTATGAAAAAGTTTTTTCAAGTAGCCCTTATGGCTTTGACAGTAGTCTTCATGGCAAGTTGTGTTGCCGGTGGTAGTGGTAACTACAAAGAGGGTGATCCCGCTCCGGAGATTGACTACAACAACGGTACCGTTAACGGCATTGCTTATGACGATGAAGTTGAAGCTTGCTGGAAAACTGAAGTTACTGCTAAATTCATGGGTATCAAGGTTAACTTGACCTACTTCGATTGGGGTACAGAGTTTGACATCGTGGCTGTTCACGAGTACACCGCTTGGACTTCAGCTCAAATTGGTTACAGCTCCTATCGCTACGTGAGCGCAATCGATGCTACTAAGAAAGATTACGAGGCTTGTAAAGCAGCTGACGATGAGGCTGCCAAAAACCGCTAATCCTTCGATCGTTAAAAGAAAAAGCGCCTTCGGGTGCTTTTTTTTTGACTTTTTCTTGCACATGTCAAAAAAATGTAGTAATTTTGCAGCCCATTTCGTGAAAATGGATTATAATTAACTAATTATTAACCGGACAGGGGATTCGTGTAATCCGAAGTCCACAAATCAAAAGTCTAAATGGCAACAAAGATTCGTTTGGCTCGTCATGGTCACAAAGACTACGCTTTCTACCACATCGTAGTAGCTGACAGCCGCTCGCCGCGTGACGGCAAAATTATCGAACGTATCGGTTCGTTCAACCCTAACACCAACCCTGCAGCTGTGATCCTCAACTTCGATCGCGCTTTGTATTGGGTTACAGTGGGTGCACAACCGACTGACACCGTACGTACTATCCTTTCCGGAGAAGGCGTATTGCTCATGAAGCACCTCAATGGTGGTGTCGCTAAAGGCGCATTTAGCCAAGAAGAAGCTCAGAAGCGTTTCGACGCTTGGAAAGCTGAGCGCGATGCTAAGAATGGTAAGATCAGCAAAGCTGAGGCAGACAAAAAAGCTGCTGCCGAGAAAGCTCTCCACGCACAAGAGGTAGAGGCTAACAAGGCAAAAGCTGCTGCCGTAGCACAAAAACGTGCTGAAGCTGCTGCTGAACTCGCAGCTGCTGCTCAAGAGGCCGCTAAAGAAGCTGCTGCCGCCGAGGCAGAGGCTAAAGGCGAGGAGATTGCTGAAGAAGCAGAAGCTCCCGCTGAGGAACCGGCAGCTGAGGAGCCTGCCGCTGAAGAGCAAGCTGCTGAATAAGCCTCGCTATTCATGCAAAAAAGAAGTCCAAACATACGTTTTGGGCTTTTTTTTGTGCAAAATAAAGAAAATTTTTGCATATATGCAAAAAAAGTAGTACCTTTGTGCACTTTTTATGCGTGTGATCATATGACACCTACTAATGAACGACAATCAAATGCGGAACTATTGAGGATTATTTGTATTCTGGCGATCCTCCTCCATCATTTTTGTGTTCATGCGCTGTACCCTGAAATTGATTCTTTGGATATTATAGGCACAGGTTGGGACAAGCACTTCATCTTATTCAATTATGCCTTCATCTATTTAGGCGTCAACTGCTTTATCCTTATCTCCGGTTGGTTTGGTATCAAACCGAGTTGGCGTGGTTTTCTCAATATGTATTTGATATGTATCTTTTATAACTTGTTGGCGTCTTATAATAACTTCTTCTCACAAGAAACGCTTGTACAAGTCTTTTTGCCCTTTACGCACGGAAAGTTGTGGTTTATAAAATGTTACTTCAAACTTTTTCTGATTGCGCCACTCCTTAATCCCGCTATTCAATATCTGAACAAGCGGTATTATGCTTTCCTCATAGTTTTGATCGGAGCAGCAAGCTTGTATTATGACACCCTCTGGGTGTCCGGTTATTCGCTTCCGCATTTTGTGTATCTGTACCTCATTGGAGGTTTTTTGCGCCGCTTTGTCTCAGAAGAGAGAATGAGTGCCCATCGTTGGTATTATTTTGGCGCGTATGTAGCATTTGGCTTGGCATGGGGCGCATGTACTGTCGCCACTGTTCACGGGCACGCCATTCCTTATTGGCAAGTATGGAATTATAATAATCCTGTTTTGATGCTCACGGCCGTTGCATTCTTTTTGTTCATGATGTCATGGAAGTTCCAAAGCCAAATAATTAACCGGTTGGCGATGTCCACCTTGGCGGTTTACATGCTTAACGAGGCCGTTGTTAAATACGATTTCCTGACGCCTTATGCTCATGCTTTCAATGCATGGGCGCAAATAGCGATATGGATAGGTGTTACCGTTGCTTTTTATATACTGGCGGTGGGAATTGACCAAATACGTATTTTTATTACCCAACCTATACTGAAGCGAATCAAATAACAGAGTATGCGTCCAAGTAAAGAGATAAAAGATACAATATGGCTCATGGGCTTGCAGGGAGTGAATTACCTTGCGCCATTGTTGGTTTGGCCGTATCTGATGAAAGTACTTGGAGCAGAGCAGTTCGGTATCTTCAGTTTTGGTATCGCCTTGTCGCAATATCTGATGATGCTCGTGGACTTTGGTTTTAACTTAACAGCCACCAAGCAAATAGCATTGGCTCAAGGCAACTCCGCTGAAATAAATCGTCTCTTTTCTGCCACCATGGCAGCAAAACTGATTTTGTTACTGCTCAGCGGAATATTTGCACTCGCCGTTTCCTTGATTCCTACATATAGTGCTTACCGCGTGATGGTTTGGATCACTTGGTTGATTGTTGTCGGCAACACTTTCTCAATGTTCTGGCTATTCCAGGGGGCAGGAAAAATACGATTAGTGGCCATTATTAATGCGGCAATGAAACTGCTGATACTCCCGCTTACGTTTGTCTCTGTCAAAACACAGGCCGACGTGTATATCGCCGCGTGGATTCAGGTTACCGCTTTTCTTTGTGCAGGAATAGTGATGGCTCTATTGACACGATGCATGGGATTAGCTCGGGTTGTAAGAGTAAATTGGATTGATATCAAAGAACAGCTCCGCAGCAGTTGGTCCATTTTCTTAAGCAATGCAGCTACTAGCATCTATACTGCGCTATTTGTAATTATTTTGGCTTATTTTGTTTCGGCTGACGAAGTGGGGCGTTATGCGGCCGCCGAAAAGTTGATGCGTTGCCTTTGCTATCTGATTTGGATACCCGTTTCACAAGCTTATTTTCCACGTGTGAGCCATCTAAGTGTCGAAAACCGTGAAGAGGGCTATCGGTTGATACGATTATTGACTATTGTGATGGCTGTTAGTCTTGGCGTAATGGGCGTAGCACTCGCTTTTGGCGCAGAACCGCTGACCGAATGGCTGGGAAAAGACTACGTTGGTATCGGTCGCATCTCCGCCATTTTGGCGATTGTGCCAATGATGGTGGGTATAGGCGGTGTGCAAGGACAGATGGGGTTGATTGCCATGGGGGGAGAAAATGAGAAGACGGCCTTTCGTAATGTGTATCTGTTTGCCGGCACTATAGCATTAATAAGCGTATGTGTACTATCATATATTTGGGGTACATTAGGTACAGCTATAGCATTGGTTTTGACGGAAGGATTTGTGTGTGTGAGCATGTGTGTTTGTAATAAAAAGAAATGAATCAACTATTCATCATATTAACCGTTTTGACCCTCGGGAGTTGGCTGTTTGCCAGACGCCGATGGTATGCGCCATCTGTTTTGATGACGGGTGTATGGTGGATAGCGTTGGGCGCTTATGTGCTTATAGACCATGAATTGCATCCGTTGAAACCGACGACTATTGAAGCGTTTTCCGTTTGGATCACATGTTTCACTTTGGCTACATGGTGTGCGCAATCTTTTTATCTCAAACCGCTACTCAAGGACATCGCGCCTAGTACTCCCGTGCGCGACATATACTATTATTTCACGCTCGCTACGCTTCCTGTTATGATTTGGGCGGTCGTAATGATTGTCATGCATGCAGGAGGAAATCCCTTCTCTGCTTTGCGCGATGCCAATATCCGTGAGAACGACCAAGGCATTCGAACTACGGGTTTCTTCGTCGTCTTCTGGGTGGTAAGTTATATTATGGAATTGCGTGTGCTCTCCAAATCCAACAAATGGCGGGTGATAGTGCTGTTCTTAATCAATCTTTTCTATGTCATCATCTCCCTGGGTAAGATGAATATGATGATTCTATTCCTCAGTACGGCAATTATCTTAACCGAGAAAGAAGTCATCAAACTCAAACATATTATCATCGCTATTCCTGTGTTGCTCGGATTAATGTTGGCGCTGCAATTTGCTCGTGGTTCCCTGCGTTCAACGGATAAAATGGATCAGTTTGCTGCATTATATTTATGTACCAGTGTGGCGAATTTTGACACCAATTTGCAACCGCAATCGGCCGAACAACCGGCAGAAAACACTTTCCGCATATATTATGCAATCAAGAGCAAACTTGATGGAGGAGAAACAAAGGTTATTGATCCGATTCTTAAGTTTAAACTGGTACAAATTGCGCATACTTGGTATGGCTCTAACACCTATACCGCTCTTTATCCGTTCTATAAAGACTTTGGTATGCCGGGCGTGTGGATTTTCAGTATCATATTAGGCCTGCTCTTCGGAATAATTTTTAAACTAGGCGAAGACGGCAGTATTTGTGCTCTGGTGCTCTATGCTATTTTGGCAGGGTGCATCCCAATGCAAATATTAGGAGATACCTTCTTCTCTGTGATCTCGCAAAACATACAATATCTCATTGCCGTGTTGATACCGTTTGTAATGAGTAAATATAAATTATTTGAGAAACGCGAACAAACAGCCAATGGTTGACATTGTAATGGCGACATATAATGGAGCGCAATATATAGACGAACAAATCCGCTCTT
This sequence comes from Paludibacteraceae bacterium, assembly GCA_017649925.1. GTDB lineage: Bacteria > Bacteroidota > Bacteroidia > Bacteroidales > Paludibacteraceae > Colicola. The sequence continues at coordinate 5,775 of JAGCFX010000031.1, forward strand.
TCTGCCGACAGACTTATTCTGATTGGCGCTGCATTGCGCATGACGATGGTTCAACGGACGGCACACGGGATATTTTGCGTGCGTGGGCAAAACGGGAGAAACGCATTGTCTTCATCGAAGATGGTGTTTGCGGGCTCGGACCGGCAAGGCATTTTATCCATATATTGCAGTATTCGGATGCACCGTGGATTATGTGGTCGGACCAAGACGATGTTTGGTTTGACAATAAGGTTGAGACAATGTTAAAAGCGGCTGAGAAAGCGGCTTTCAAAGGTGCCGGAGTTGTATATTCCAATGCGGAACTATGGAATCCGGCAAAAGGAGTAATTTCTCATCGCAACACACTTTTCTATCCTGCTTGCCTTCGCGAAATGCTCTTTCATAACTCTGGTATACAAGGCGCGTCTTCGCTGTTCAATAGCGCAATGTGTGATATTTTGCGAGTCCCGTTAAGCGCTTACGCCATGCATGACCATTTAATGCTTTTGGTTGCATTGTGTTTTGGAACAGTGATCTACCTTGATGAACCTTTGATGTATTATCGTCAACATGATCATAATGTATCCGGCAATGCGCCTGGTAGCAAATGGAGGAAGGTACAATTGATGTGGCGCAACAGACATGAACCGGTGATCTTTAATCCGCATTATGAGGGAACAAAAGCCTTTTATGAACACTATAAGGCACAATTGAAAAATAGCGATCGACATATACTGGAGGTATATTTGCTGTTGCCGTATTGCAATTGGTTCAAACGTTTCCAAATCATCCGTCGGGAACATTTCACGCTCTTTGGTTCACGGTGGATACTATTACTCAAACTATACTTACGACGATACAAACGATGAAAAACATACTTATAGATGGCACCACTATATCGCGACGAATGGACGGCTTGTCGCAATATATTCTTAATGTAGTGAGTAGACTTCCCTTGCGGGAAGATAAGCATTACACTATTGTTGTGCGCCCCAACGAGTGCCCGGAAGAATATTTGAAAATATGGTCAGAACGCGGGATGGAGATCCTAACTGCTCCTATTGCACCGATCGGTCCGATTCGCGAATGGCAATTTCGTCAATGGCTACGTGCGCAGCGTCCATATGATGTGGCTATTGCGCCATCTAATCAGTATCCGCTCGCTCTTACAATACCCACTCTGTATGTGGTTCATGATATAATATATGAGCGTTATCCTGGACAATTGGGCAAATTTGCGGCAGCAAAACGTCAGTGGTTACATTTCAACGTAGCAAAGGGACTGCAATTAGCCTCTCATGTAGTAGCTGTCAGTCAATTTACGAAAAACGAGATACTGCATTTCCATCCGCAAGCAGATCCACAAAAAATTAGTGTGGTGTATGAGGGGTGGGAACACTTGAAAAATCAGGAGTCAGAAGATTCGATTGTTGCTCCCTTCAAGAATTACATTCTCTATATAGGTAGTTCTAGAGGACATAAGAATATGACGGGTTTGCTGGAAGCCATGATGCTTGTCAAGGAGAAACTGCCGGCAGATACAGGACTCGTGATTGTTGGGGACGATAGTATGCTGAGTGAAGAACAATATAAAAAAATTAACCAACTCAAGGAAAAGGTCGTAACTACAGGTTGGTTGAATCAAGCCGCGCTGATCTCTTATTGCAAACTCGCGCAAGCGGTTATATTTCCTTCCCTGTGCGAAGGATTTGGCATTCCGGTACTTGAAGCCTTTTATTTTCGCAAACCTTTACTGCTGAGTAATGTTTCTTCCCTACCGGAAGTGGCAGGAGAAGCCGCCATCTATTTTGATCCTCATCAGCCTTCCGATATAGCCAATGCCATACTGCGAGCATTGACGATGACAAAGAAAGAACAAACGGAGTGGATTAACAAAGGGACGCAGCGATTGAAACTGTTTAGTTGGCAAAAAACTGCCGATGAAATCGAAACAATTTTGAATAATATACTTTTATCATGAAACATAGAATAGCTTTTGTTGGAAATAGTGCCTTGACGATGATAAACTTCCGCTTAGGAGTGATGAAGTCACTGACAAAGCATTATGAAGTGGTTATGATAGCTCCTCCGGATTGTGAGCTTACCTTGTTGGAGGGGACGGAGATACGATTTATCCCTATCGACGTAGATTGCAAAGGACAAAATCCTATCAACGATATTCGTCTGCTCGCGCAACTGAAACGTATTTATGCGGAAGAACAATTGGATTTTGTTTTCCATTATACTATTAAACCCATCATATATGGTTCTATAGCAGCATCTAAATTGGGCATCAAGCACATTGATGTCATCACCGGTTTAGGATATACATTTATCAAACGCAACTGGCTTTTCTTCCTTTCTTGTCAACTGCATAAGTATGCATTGCGCAATACCAATGCGGTTTGGTTCTTGAATCAAGATGATTGCGATAATTTTGTTAAATGGCATCTGGTGCAGTCAGAGAAAACACACGTGATTCACGGTGAGGGAGTGGACACCGATCATTTTGTTGCCACAAGGGAACCTGATAAACCTTTTGTATTCTTGCATTGCGGACGTATGTTGCGCAGTAAGGGAGTAGAGCTATATATTAAAGCCGCAGCGAGACTAAAGAAAGACTATCCGCAAGTTCGTTGGCAATTATTAGGGCCGCTCGATGCGCTTAATCCGGACGCTATCCGTCCTACGCAAATGGAAACATGGGTGCGAAATGGTATTGTTGAATACCTGGGCGTCACCAATGATGTACGGCCTTTCCTAGAGTGCTGTTCTTGTATGGTTTTGCCATCCTACTATATGGAGGGTGTCCCTCGTTCACTCATGGAAGCCGCAGCTATGGAGCGACCTTTAATCGCTACTGATTCCGTCGGATGTAAAGATGTGGTTTTGGATGGTGTAAACGGATTGTTATGTGAGAAACGAAGCCTTGATAGCTTGGTTGATGCTATGCGTAAGATATTGGAATTACCGGAAGATAAACTACGCTGCATGGGCAAGAAGGGACGTGAACTGATGTTGCGTAAGTTTGATGAGAAAATTATCTTTAACGAATACCTGAAAATTCTACAAAAATATCTAAAATAATGCTCAATATATCTATTGTATTGTATAACCCCAAATGGGCAGAAGAGGTCATTCCGCTCGTGGAAGAATTGTTGCGGGTAAAGAATCTATGCAAGGTTTATCTGTTGGATAACAGTGAGAAGAAATGTGAAAATGTGCCGTTGAAATCGGAGAAATTACGCTATATGTTCATGGGTTTGAATCTCGGCTACGGGAAAGCACATAATGTCGCTTTACGTGAGAGTGCATTCCAACAAACAGACTTGCATCTTGTGATGAATAGTGACATCCGCGTACAAGCAGAAGATATTGATGCTATGCACGATTGGATGATGGCACATCCGCCCGTAGGAATGCTGATGCCGCGAGTAATCAATCCCAACGGTACACAACAATATCTTGCCAAGCGCTTACCTTCACCGTTGGATGTGTTTGGGCGTCGATTCTTACCTCAATGTATGATGGTCAAACGCAACAGACGCTTTGAATTACGCGACCGAGATCTCACGCACCCCATCAATGCACCTTACTTGAGTGGCTGTTTTATGCTGTTACGCACAAAGGCAGCAGTGGAAGCAGGTTTGTTTGATGAACGATACTTTATGTATCCCGAAGATATTGACCTCACACGTACCATCCATCGCAATTGGATTACACTATATTATCCGCAATGGACAATTACTCACGCGCATGCGCGCGCTTCTTACAATAACAAACACATGCTCTGGATTCATATCCAAAACATGTGCCGTTATTTCAATAAATGGGGCTGGTTGCGCGACCCTGAGCGTCAAACATTCAATAATCTGTAGGTTAGATACCCCGCATAAATTACTAATAACAGCGCTCCCGCCCAGCGCTGTATTTTATGCTCGTGGTTAGTGCTCACAGCCACCCATACAATGCCACTACTCAAAACAACCATCATTGCGTCCAATTCGATACCCTCGTAAGCAGGTAATGGGTGGACAACAGCACTTGTGCCAAGAACGAAAAATACGTTGAATATATTGCTGCCAATCACGTTGCCTAATGCAATATCGCAGTTCTTCTTGAAAGCTGCAATAACCGATGTGGCCAACTCCGGTAGTGAAGTGCCTAAAGCAACAATTGTCAGTCCGATAATAGATTCACTCACACCGCAACGAACGGCAATGTCCACCGCACTCTTCACGATCAGTTCGCCTCCGATAATCAGTCCTGCTAAACCTACCAATATCAGAACAACGGCTCTGTAAAAAGGGATTTCCTTTACTGCACCTGCGCTTTTCTCCTCTGGATGCGCCTTTGCATGGCGGAAAGTCTCATAGAGAAAAATGCAGAAGAAGCCCAAGAGTATGATGCCGCCAACACGATTAATGCCGATAGAGGATGTTCCCCATAACTGCGGTATCGTTACAGCTACTAATACGAACAATCCCGCAAGTACGGACAACGGAATGTCAAATAGGCGTGAATGGCGCTGCGATACGATAGGATAAACCAGTGCTGTCAGACCGAGAATAACAAAGGTATTGATGATATTGGAGCCCAAAACGTTAGTAATTGCGAGGTCGGTTGTTCCTTCTGCAACAGATACCATGTTTACTACAAACTCCGGCATGGAGGTGCCGAAAGCCACAATTGTCAAACCAATTACAATATCGCTGATACCAAACCGCTTTGCAATAGCCGATGCACCGTCTACTAACCAATCTGCACCTTTTACTAAAGCCATAAAACCGACGATAATTAAAACTATCGCCACCCATACACCATGTGCTAAAAACTGCTCAATCATACATTAAAGAGGAAATGCATTATATCTCCGTCCTGCACCAAATAATCTTTTCCTTCGGTAGCCAACTTACCTGCTGCTCGGCATTGTGCTTCGCCACCAAGTGCAATAAAATCATCATACTTAATAACTTCAGCACGAATAAAACCGCGCTCAAAATCGGTATGAATAACGCCAGCACATTGCGGCGCCTTGGCACCTGCTTTGAATGTCCAAGCCCGCACTTCATCGCTTCCTGCAGTAAGGAATGTGCGAAGGTTGAGCAGCGCGTAAGCCGCTTTGATAAGTCGGTTAACTCCGGATTCGTGAAGACCTAATTCTTCAAGGAACATCTCACGTTCTTCATAAGTCTCCAATTCTGCTATCTCGCTCTCTATCTTTGCTGCCAAAACCAATACCTGTGCATCCTCATCTTTTACCGCTTCTTTCACCTGTTCCACATAGGCATTTCCCGTCACCGCGGATGCCTCATCAACATTGCAGACATACATAACTGGTTTGTTAGTTAATAGAAACAAGTCTTTCGCAGCCGCCTCTTGGTCTTTGTTTTCCAACTCTACGGTACGTGCATTCTTACCTTGAGATAATGCTTCGCGATACTTAACCAGCACTTCCAACTGTAACTTGGCTTGCTTGTCGCCTCCTGCCTTTGCCGCCTTCTCGCATTTCTGAATGCGTGATTCTACCGTTTCTAAGTCCTTTAGTTGCAACTCTGCATCAATAATTTCTTTATCGCGCACGGGGTTCACTGTTCCGTCAACATGCACCACATTCTCATCGTCAAAGCATCGCAATACATGAATAATGGCATCTGTCTCGCGAATATTGGCGAGAAATTTATTACCTAAGCCTTCCCCTTTGCTGGCTCCTTTTACCAAACCGGCTATATCTACAATTTCAACGGTCGTTGGTATCACGCCGCGTTCCGGTTTGCAGAGTTCCCCCAACTTGATTAAGCGTTCATCTGGAACTGTGATAACGCCTACGTTTGGTTCTATGGTGCAAAAAGGGAAATTAGCACTCTGCGCCTTTGCGTTACTCAAACAATTAAAAAGGGTGCTTTTGCCCACATTCGGCAGCCCTACTATTCCACATTGTAATGACATATGACTTACTTTTATTTAATATCTTTTAATTAAAATCAAATGATGACTATAGTCTCCTTGCTCCGCATTAAAAATTCCGGTTTCATCGAGCTTTTCTACCTTAACACGGCCGGAGCAATGAATTACACGTCCACTATCAATCACTATTCCCACGTGACTGATTTTGCCGTCATGATGATCAAAGAAGACAAGGTCTCCTGTTTGTGCATTTTGAAGATTTGTTATCTTACGTCCTTGCGTAGCTTGTTCGCTTGCATTGCGCAATAATTGTTTCCCGAATAAACTCATCACCACTTGCGTGAAACCTGAGCAATCCATACCCATGGCATTCTTTCCTCCCCATAAGTATGGGGTGTTCAAAAAGAAACGAACCGATTGGAATAGGTTCGGTTGATTCAGTTCCAAAGGTTTCTCAATCACCATGCTCGAGTCGATCCGAAAACCTACGCCCAGCACCTCAAAATGCCCGTCTTTGTAGTTTGTTAAGCGGGTACCGGCCGTCAGTGGAATCGTTTGATTGTTGTTCTCACTCATGGCATATACCATCGGCATACTGACCCGCGCAGCACTCTTCAGAGCAGCACTATATTGCTTATATTCCTCCGGTTTCATCGGAGAAATCATTTTTGCATCTACCCATCCTTCTTGACCGTCCGCATCTAGTTTAATTCGCTTCCAGCGTGGTTGTTCTTCAAGAATCGTACACAATTCTCCGAACAACATCTGTGTGGTCTGCTCTGCCCCTTCTCTCGCTTCTGCCCGCATCGGGACAATACTATGTAATGCGATCGCTTTTACCATACTTCTTGTGGATGTTCGGATTCTTTCTTGGGATAATCGATGGAGTAATGCAGTCCGCGGCTTTCTTTACGCTCCAAGGCTTGACGAGTGATGAGGTAGCCGACATTAATCATGTTTCTCAATTCACAAATATCTTTTGTCGCTTTGACGCGTTTGAAGAGTGCCTCCGTCTCCTCATATAATAGGTCAAGTCGCTCCCATGCGCGGCGCAGACGTAAATCCGAACGTACGATACCGACGTAGGTGGACATGATTTGCCCTACTTCTTTGACATCTTGTGCAATCAACACACGTTCTTCGTTACTCAGTGTACCTTCATCATTCCAAGCGGGAATTTGTTCGTTGAAATCGTAATTTTCTATTATGCTTAGACTATGTTTTGCCGCAGCATCGGCATACACAACCGCTTCAATAAGCGAATTGGAAGCCAATCGGTTGCCACCATGCAAACCTGTACAAGAACACTCTCCTACCGCGTAGAGACGATGAATAGTAGATTGACCGTCCAAATCCACTTTGATGCCACCGCACATGTAATGTGCGCAAGGGGCAACGGGGATGTAATCTTTTGTGATGTCAATGCCGATGCTTAAGCATTTGGCATAGATATTCGGGAAATGATGTTTGGTTTCTTCGGGATCCTTGTGAGTGACATCAAGGCATACATGATCGATAGCATGAATCTTCATCTCGTTATCTATCGCGCGAGCGACAATATCACGCGGCGCGAGCGAGAGACGTGGATCATATTTCTGCATAAACTCCTCGCCGTTCGGAAGTCTCAATATACCACCATAGCCGCGCATGGCTTCCGTAATAAGGTAGGCGGGATGGGTTTCTTTTGGGTTAAACAGACTCGTCGGATGGAACTGTACGAACTCCATGTCCTTAACCAAGCCTTTGGCACGGTAAACCATTGCAATACCATCTCCGGTAGCGATCTCAGGATTGGTGGTCGTGGCATAAACAGCACCTGTTCCGCCGGTGGCCATAAGAGTTATTCGACTAAGATAGGTGTCAATTTTCTGCGTCTTGGGGTTAAGAATATACGCGCCGTAGCATTCAATATCCGGAGTGCGGCGCGTAACCCGTACACCCAGATGGTGTTGCGTGATGATCTCTACAGCAAAATGGTTTTCCAAAACATCAATATACGGATTAGCCCGCACTGCCGCCATTAAGCCACGTTGAATCTCTGCACCGGTATCATCGGCGTGATGCAGAATACGAAATTCAGAGTGTCCTCCTTCGCGATGAAGATCGAAGTTCCCATCCTCTTTCTTGTCGAAGTTAACACCCCAGTTAACGAGTTCCTCGATGCCTTTTGGTGCATTGCGGACCACTTGCTCCACAGCAGCTGGGTCGCTCAACCAATCGCCTGCGACCATCGTGTCGTGGATGTGTTTCTCAAAGTCATCCACCAATAGGTTCGTTACGGAGGCAATACCTCCCTGAGCTTTGGCAGTATTTGCTTCTTCGAGCTTCGTCTTACAGCATAAAACTATGCGATATTTCTCCGCACGCGCTACTTTAAGTGCAAAACTCATACCGGCTACACCGCCGCCGATAATTAAAAAATCGTATTTTTTTGTCATATTACCTTGCTTTGCAAAGCGCAAAGACACTAAATGTTGCTTTTCTGAAACGTTTCATTACCTTTAGGCAACTCCTCATCGTCTCTCCAGTTGTTATTAAGTCGTCTACCACCAAAATATGTTTGCCATACATTTGTTCAGGATGATTGACGGCAAATGCATCTGCCACGTTGGATTTTCGTCCTTCTCCGTCTTGTAATGCTTGTTTCGGGGTGTTCTTTATACGTTGCACATGCGTCGTGTCAATCGGTATTCCTGTCAATTCGCTTATGCCACGTGCTATATACTCTGATTGGTTGTAGCCGCGCTCGCGCATTCGTTTCGGATGCAGCGGCATCGGCACAATTACATCGATTTCATCGAAGAAATTCTCGTTCTGCAAATCTAACACTGCCTGTCGCCCTAACCAAAATCCCAATTCCGGTTGATCCGCATATTTCATCTTATGAATAACGCGTTGCAGCGGGTGTCCTTTTTCATAGAACAAATATGCCGCCGCTCTATTGAGGTGCATAGCATGCTTACGCGCTACCATCTGCGGCCCACCGCCCGTCAAAGCCGTCTCGGTATCATTCTCCCTTATCACGTCTTGTTCCGTGCGTGGTAACCGACACCAGCATTTTGGACAAATCCATTCAATGTGTTCCAATGCTGCCTGTTCGTTGCTGATGTACGCCCCGCACATCGGGCATGTTCGCGGATAGAAAAGACTAAAGAGTGACACCGTTTTTGAAGATTGCTATTTCGTGGTAGCCGTTCTTTTCGTTATTTGTTTGTGTGCCGTTAGCTACGTCTATCACAAAGTCCGCAAAACGCTTTGCAACTTGGTCCATTGGCTCGCCTTCGGCTATAACACCGGCATTAAAGTCTATCCAGTTCGGTTTGTTATGGTACAGCGTGGAATTGGTGGAGATTTTCATAGTCGGTACGTAGGTTCCAAAAGGAGTGCCTCTACCGGTAGTGAAGAGTACCATATGACAACCGCAGGAAGCTAGTGCTGTTGATGCTACTAGGTCATTGCCCGGCGCAGAAAGAAGATTGAGTCCTTTCACTTGCAGTCGTTCGCCGTAAGGCATCACGCCGCGCACAAGTGATTTGCCGCATTTCTGTGTACAGCCGAGCGCTTTGTCCTCCAATGTGGAAATACCACCGGCTTTGTTACCGGGACTTGGGTTCTCGCCAACAGGCTCGCCATGAGAGAGAAAATAATCCTTAAAATCGTTGATCAAATGAACGGTTTGTTCAAACAATTCTCGGTTGGCACAGCGATCCATGAGAATAGTTTCTGCACCGAACATCTCCGGAACTTCCGTGAGAACTGTTGTACCGCCTTGTGCTACAAGCCAATCACTCAAACAACCAAGTAGCGGGTTGGCTGTTATACCGCTAAAGCCGTCTGAACCGCCGCATTTGAGTCCTACGCGCAGCTCGCTTAAAGGTATCGGTTCGCGCTTATCGTGCTGTGTTTTAGTGTACAATTCGCGGAGAATAGGCATGCAGTATTCCACTTCATCGCCTTCTATCTTCTGCGTTACAACAAATTTTACACGGTCTTCATCTATTTGACCGCAGAATTCTTTGAAAACATCCGGTTGGTTATTCTCGCAACCAAGACTGACCACGAGTATTGCGCCTGCATTCGGATGATGAATCATGTCGCGCAAGATTTTCTTGGTATTCTCATGATCATCGCCTAATTGGGAACAGCCGTAGTTATGCGGGAAAGCAAAGATATTTTCCGCTCCTGTCTCCTGGCGAAGACGGTCTGCACATTTCTGGATAATACCATTGACGCAACCGACGGTAGGAATAATCCACACCTCATTACGGATGCCGACTTGTCCGTCTTTGCGGCGATAGCCCATAAAAGTTCTGGATTCATCGGGAATGTCAAGCACCACCTCTTTTGGATGATACTCATAGGAGAGGAGTCCGGCAAGGTTGGTTTTGATGTTGTTCTCGTTCATCCAGGAACCTGCTTTCTTAGGCTCGCGAGCATGACCAATCGGGAAGCCATACTTAATGATGTTCTCGTCTAGTGCCAGGTCTTTGATGGCAATCTTATGTCCGGCAGGAACGTCTTCCTGGACTACGATTTTTTTGCCGTCTACTTCAATAACCGCTCCTGCGGATTGTGGTTGTATTGCTACTACCACATTATCCGCAGGATTGATTTTAAGAATATTTGTCATATTAAAGGATTGTTTTAACGGTTTCGAGCATACCGATTTTCTCGATGGAATCGAGGAATTTGACCACCATGTCCGTTAAGCCCGGGATCTTATTGAGATCTTGTTTGCTCTCTTTCCAGATGATATCGGTTGCACCAAGCACGCCCTCCGCCACTTTGCGTTTATCGCCGGTTGCCCAGAGTTGTTTGAGCAAGTCCATAATCTCTTGCGCATCGTTCGGCTCGATTGGTGCGCCGTCGGTACGTTTGCCACCCTTATAGTAAGTGATGATAGCCGCCAAGCCAAGCACCAGACCTTTCGGCAGTTCTCCTTTGCGCTCCAAATATACTTTGAGTCCCGGTAGGTCGCGCGTCTCAAATTTCGGGAAAGAGTTCAGCATGATGGACGTAACCGCGTGATCTACATATGGATTGTTAAAACGCTCCAAAACGCTCTCGCCGTAAGCCTTTAGTTCGTCTTTCGGCAGGTTGAGGGTCTCAAGGAGTTCTTCAAACATCACTTTGTGAATATACTTACCGAGTATCTCGTGGTTGCAAGCATCGCGTACGATGTTCACCCCGCTTAGATATGTAACTGGGCTGAGAACCGTGTGCGGGCCATTGAGCAAGGTCACTTTGCGCTCGTGGTATGGTTTCTCACTCTCTGCGATGAGGACATTCAGACCGGCTTTATTAGCAGGGAACTCGGCCTCCAGCTCTGCGATTGACATGTTCTCCGGCTTCTCAATTACCCAAAGATGGAAAATCTCGGCTTGCACAACAAGGTTGTCGTTATAACCTATTTTCTCCTGAATCTCGGCGATATCTTTGCGCGGGAAGCCCGGAACAATCCGATCCACGAGTGTGGCGCAGACATAGTTGTACTTCTCAAACCATTCTTTAAATGCCTTATAGTCAGTTCCGAAATCGTCTTTCCACAACTCAATGTATTTGCGGATGCAGTCTTTGAGATGGTGACCATTGAGGAAAATCAACTCACAAGGCATGAAAATCAATCCTTTTGTCGGGTCGCCGTTGAAGGTTTTGAAACGACGGAAGAGGAGTTGCACGAGTTTGCCGGGATAGGACGAAGCGGGAGCATCGGTAAACTTACAAGCAGGGTCGAATGTGATACCTGCCTCTGTAGTGTTGGAAATGACGAAACGGATCTCCGGTTGCTCGGCCAATGCCATGTATGCCCAATTCTGGGTGTAAGGGTTGAGTGCGCGGGATATAACATCGATACGTTCGAGAGAGTTAACAGCTTCTCCTTTGAGGCGTCCTTGCAGGTTAACATGATACAAGCAATCCTGCCCGTTAAGCCACTCTACCATACCTTTGTCAATCGGTTGCACGACAGCCACCGAACCATTAAAATTGGTTTTGGCGTTCATGTTCCAAATAATCCAATCCACGAAAGCGCGGAGGAAGTTACCTTCACCAAATTGGATGATTTTCTCGGGAGCAACACTCTTTGGCGCTGTCCACTTGTTCAAAGCTTTTTTTGCCATAATTATAAATGTATTTAAATTTTGTTTGCGCGCTTATTGCGGCGCAAAGGTAGTAAAAAAAAATGACATACACAAGAGTACGTGTAGTTTTTATACAAAAGTTGTCAAAAATTTGCGTATTTCAAAAAAAAGCAGTACTTTTGCACTGAAAATGGATATAATTGGTAAATAAAGAAATGTATTTTGACGAGTTACCATTATCGGACGAAGTATTGGATGCATTGTGGGACATGCATTTCGATGAGTGTACCCCGGTGCAGGAGAAGACGATTCCTGTCATTTTGGAAGGTCGCGATGTGATATCGTGCGCGCAGACGGGAACCGGCAAGACGGCGGCATATATACTACCGCTGTTGACAAACCTGGCTTACGATGATCATGATCCCGATAAACTGAATGCCATCATCATGGCACCTACACGCGAGTTGGCACAGCAGATAGACCAGCAGATGGAAGGCTTCGGCTATTATGTGCCATTCTCGTCCGTACCCATCTACGGCGGCAAGGATAACGGTGCATGGGGTACGCAGGTCACGGGACTGCAGAAAGGAGCGGATATTGTGATTGCTACGCCTGGTCGGTTGCTCAGTCAAATGAATATTTACGATGTAGATTTCTCGGGTGTCAAGTATTTTATACTTGATGAAGCGGACAGGATGCTAGACATGGGCTTTTATGACGACATTATGACCATCGTCCGCAAGTTACCCAAAGAACGCCAAACAATCATGTTCTCCGCAACGATGCCGGATCGTATCCGCCGCATGGCGAAAGCCATCATGCGCAATCCCGTAGAAGTGCAGATAGCCGTTTCGCGTCCGCCGGAGAGCATCAAGCAGATGCATGAGTTCCTTAACGAAACGGAGAAGACTACTCGCGTGCAGCAGTTGTTGGAAGGGCGAAATCTCAAAAAAGTGATTATCTTTGCGGGCAAAAAACAACGCGTGAAAGAACTCACGCGTACGCTGTGCTCTTTACATATTGACGCACGCGCAATGCATAGTGACCTTGAGCAGCATGAGCGTGACCAGGTAATGCTGGATTTCCGTAACGGGAAAGTAGATGTGTTGGTAGCGACAGACGTCGTGGCGCGCGGAATAGACGTGACGGACGTTCCGTTGGTCATCAACTACGATGTACCGCATGATCCCGAAGACTACGTTCACCGTATCGGTCGTACGGCGCGGGCAGAGAACAGTGGAGAGGCGATGACGTTTGTCTCACCCGAGGATAAGCATTATTGGAAAAGGATAGAGCGGTTCTTAGATTCCACTATAGATGCCGAATCCGCCACTCGTTCGGGTAGAGGTTATTCAGGCGGTTCCCGACATTTTTCGCAAAACCGAGCGGGACACCCTCATAGGTCAAAAGGACCAAACCGAGCGGCACATCGGCGAGGGCCAAAGCCTCAGTCCTGAGATAAGAGAGCGCTTGTTCGCGCGTTAATGCAACCATTGGAAAGGCTTCCTTACGGAGGTCTTTCGCCATACTAAGGCTATGTTGCGGCGCGATTCCTCGTCCGCGTTCTTCGCCCAGACCGAAGCCCGTGGAGATACAAGTTAATTGTGTGGACAGCCAGTCGATGAGTTCTTTGTATTTCATTGGATAGGCCGTAGCAAAACGGTCGGAATAACGGATAGCCCAGTCATCCGGATGCTGCAACCAACTGCGCATAACGGGCAGATATTCAGGATGCGGCATAGGGTTCTCTTTCTTCGGCGCCTTTATCTTCGCGGGATCAAAAGGCTCGTTGTGTTTACGCAGTGCGCATAGATAGAACCCCTCGCCTTTGGTCTTGTGCGGATAGAAATGATAACCCCAGGTACCTTCTACGATACCCCATTCGGGTTCATAGTCAATCGGCAGCACATCGGCGCCAAGTGTCTCGGTAAACCATTCTACGTTCTTCTCATTCTCCTCTTCGTTGAAGGTGCAAGTAGAGTATAGCAACAATCCTCCGGGTTTGAGTGCATCCCATACATCCATCAGGATACTGCGTTGCCGTTCGGCACACTGCTTGACAGCCCGCAGACTCCATTCGCTGCGAGTCTGCTCGTCTTTTCGGAACATACCTTCACCCGAACAAGGCGCATCTACCAGAATGCAATCAAACAGGTGTTTACAACGCTCACCATATTCGGCTGCGGTGTTATGAGTGACGATAGTGTTGCCGTTGCCCCATTTCTGGATGTTCTCGCTGAGGATGAATACGCGTTGACGCACCACTTCATTGCTCAGCAACAGACCGTCTGAACCAAGGAACTCACTGATAAGCGTACTTTTGCCTCCGGGCGCAGCACAGAGGTCGAGTACGATAGACGAAGTCTCCAGATACTGCTCCAATGCCTGTTGAATGAACATCGAACTGGCTTCCTGTACATAATAACAACCGGCATGAAAGAGCGGATCAAGCGTAAACTGCGGACGCTCGGAAAGATAATACCCGTCGATATGCCAAGGCACCTCATCCGTGTCACAGTCAAACGTCAGCACGTCGAGTTTGGTGTTCAAGCGTATAGAGGTAACGGGCTCTGTCTCCAGTGCCTTGACCAACAGGTTGGCTTCATTGCCCATCTGCTGATGCATACTCTCTATGAAATCGACTGGTAGCATCATTTTTTCAATTCGGCTGCAAAATTACTGTTTTTTTTTGATATATGCAAATGCATATTCGTTTTTTGCCAAAATTCTCGTTACATGTAGCAATTTATTCCCAGTAAAATTAGTAAATTTAGGAGTTTATTGATTTTTTTAGGGTAAAATCTTGCGTATATAAAAAAAAAGCAGTACCTTTGCACGCTTTTTCGATGGAAGAGGCACTAATGCCACGAAGTTGTGATGCCATATCCGGCTTTAGTGGTGATTGTATAACACTAAAAAATTACAGTATGTATTTAACATCTGAAAAGAAAGCCGAGTTGTTCGCAAAATACGGCAACGACGCAAAGAACACGGGTTCCGCGGAGAGCCAGATCGCATTGTTTACCTTCCGTATCAACCACCTGACCGAGCACCTGAAGGACAACCGTAAGGACTTTGGTACAGAGCGCGCTTTGACAGCCCTGGTAGGAAAACGCCGCCGCATGTTGGATTACCTGAAGGCTAAGGACATCAATCGCTACCGCGCGATTATTAAGGAACTCGGAATTCGTAAGTAATTACGAACCAAGAATTACCTGCTGCGCCTTTACAGGTTCAGAAAGGAATACGGATGCCGATTGTGAAAAACGATCGGCATTTTCTGTGGTTAGATAGCAGCAACTGCCGCCTTGGCTCAACTGCTCGCAATACTCTATATGACGACTTAGATAGTTTTTTAGACTATTTGCCTCCAATTCTCCTTGGGCAATGACGTTGATGGTTTGATGATTTGCAGATTGTTGAAGCCACTGCTCGATTTTTTTTAGGAGCAGCGGGTAATGCGTGCAACCCAGCACCAGCGTATCGATCTGCGGGTCTTTCTCCAAGATGGCGCTGAGGTATTCGTCCACAAAATAGTTTGCGCCGTCTTTATCGTGCTCACCCGCCTCAATTAATGGCACCCACATAGGGCATGATTGCTGAACAATCGTCAAGCCGGCTGAGATTTTTTGCAACTCCAATACATACGACTCCGATGAGACGGTGGCCGGTGTGGCGAGTATGCCCACATGCCCAGTTTTCGTGATAGCTGGCACGGCTTCTACCGTCGGACGGATAACGCCAAGACAATTGACGATTTGTGATTGCCGATTAATCTCAGGCAAATCTTTCTGCTGAATAGTTCTCAGCGCCTTTGCCGACGCCGTGTTGCAAGCCAAGATTACCAGCGTGCAGTCGTGTTCAAAGAGATATTTGACCGCCTGCAGCGTATAGCGATAGATCACCTCAAACGAGTGCGTACCGTACGGCGCGCGCGCGTTGTCACCTAAGTACAGGTAATCATACTCCGGCAACACCTTGCGGATTTCCCGCAGTATGGTCAGTCCGCCGTAACCGCTGTCAAAAACACCAATCTTTGCCATAAATCGGTTGCAAAGGTACAACTTTTTTTTGATATGTGCAAAAAAAACTTGTGCATATCATTTTTTTTTTGTAATTTTGCGGCCGTAAATATTTCAGATATAGCCATGGAAACACTTATTTCTGTTATCGGCGGTGCAAATGTGGACTTATCGGCCACATTATACGATGCATTCATAGCTGCGGACTCTAATCCGGGGCATATTGACATTGGTTACGGAGGTGTTGCTCGTAATATTGCGCATAACTTAGCGTTATTAGGTGCTCGCACTCAATTGTTAACTATTTTCGGGGGTGACCTTTTCGGTGGTTTGATTCATGATTATTGCAAGCAACAAGGCATAGATATTCACCTTTCAGAACGAGAGTCGGAGTTGCGTACTGGTGTATATCTGTGTATCAATAATCATGGCGGAGAAATGATTGCAGCAGTGGCGGATACGGAAGCGATACGTGCCATTACTCCTGATTGGCTGGATAAGCGTAGCGGGGAGATTATGGCTTCGGATTTTATTGTTGCCGATACCAATATCACAGAAGATGCCATCCGTTGGTTAATGGAACATACCACTGTCCCGTTGTTCATTGACGGTGTGAGTTCGACAAAAGCGCACCGCGTTATCAATGCGTTGCACAAAGCCAAACTACCATACCTGCATACACTTAAACTGAACCTGAAAGAAGCATTGGCTGTGACGGAAGCAACTACATACGCCGAAGCTGCACAAAAACTTTTAGACTTCGGAGTGGCGCACGTGTATATTACTCTTGGAGGAGAAGGAGTCTATTGTCGTAATGCAGCAGAAGAGTGGCTTTTCCCATCGCTTCCGGGTGATATCGTTAACACCACTGGGGCTGGCGACGCTTTTCTTGCAGGTGTTGTATATGCGCACGCCAAAGGAATAGAGTTCCCCAAAACGGCTCAATATGGTCTAATGGCTGCACGTGCTACTCTCATGAGCCCGAAAGCTGTCAACCCGGATATCGCAAATATCTTATTATAACCATATGAATAAATTCTTGTCTATTTCAGCGGAAGTGCAGGAAGCACTTCGCGAAGGAAAACCGGTAGTGGCTCTTGAATCCACTATCATTAGTCACGGAATGCCGTATCCGCAAAATGTTGAAACGGCCCTTAAGGTTGAGCAAACAATACGCGATAACGGTGCTGTTCCGGCAACTATCGCTATTATCGGAGGTCAATTAAAAGCAGGTTGTACACCTGAGGAAATTGAGTATTTAGGGAAAAAAGGACAAGCAGTCATCAAGGCATCGCGCCGTGACTTACCGGTGCTCTTGGCACGTAAGGAAGATGGTGCTACTACCGTTACCACTACCATGATAATCGCAGCGATGGCAGGCATCAAAGTTTTTGCTACTGGCGGTATTGGTGGTGTACACCGCGGGGCCCAACAAACATTCGATATCTCGGCAGACCTCGAAGAATTGGCTCAAACACCCGTTATGGTCGTTTGTGCCGGCGCCAAGTCGATTCTTGATTTAGGTTTGACGCTTGAATACCTGGAAACGAAAGGGGTGCCTGTTATTGGTTATGGTACAGAAGAACTACCGGCCTTCTATACTCGCCACAGCGGTTTCGGAGTGGATTATCGTATTGACACTCCCGAGGAGTTAGCTGCGGTTTTCAAAGCTAAGTTAGATTGTGGCCTAAAGGGAGGAATGTTGGTTACCAATCCCATTCCCGAAGAATACTCGATGCCGAAAGAGATTATAGATAATGCTATATCACAAGCCTTAAAAGAGATGGATGCTGCCGGTATACATGGTAAAAAATGTACACCTTTCCTATTGGCAAAAGTGAAAGATTTGACAGGGGGAAACAGCCTTGATGCCAATATTCAGTTAGTGCTGAATAATGCACGATTGGCCGCCAAGACTGCCGCTGCGTATAGTCGTCTGGCGGTTTAGCCACAAAGGCAAGTTATGCTCCACATGCCCTATCGGGGCATTGAATAGAATGGGGTAGTCGTAGTCAGCGACTGCCTCTTTTATTGTCTCGTAAATCGAACTGTTCATTAGTTCATCATCCTCGCAATCAGAGAACTGACCAACAACCAATCCGCTTAAGTTGGCTAGCACACCACTCATGCGCAAATTGCGCATCATGCGGTCAATGTGATAGTGTTTCTCACAAACATCTTCAATCAACAGAATGGGGTTCTTAAGATTTTTGATGGCTTGTTGAAGCCCCAATGGTGTACCTTGCAAACCATAAAGAACGCTTAGATTGCCACCAACGAGAATTCCTTCTGCTTTTCCTTGACGATTTAGCGGATGGCTATCCCATGTGTATTTCAGTGCTTTGCCCGCCAATACTTTGCGTAACGCTATTAATGGTTCGCTTTCCTCCGGTAGTGAAGCAATGTGCTTACACATGATGCTGTGAAGAGTTGCACAGCCGTCTATAGCCGCTTTTTGATGTAAAGCCGTGATGTCGCTGAAGCCGATGATAGGTTTGGTAATGGTCGGCACACGGTCAATGATACGCTGCAATCCATATCCACCACGGGAACAGAGAATGGCATCTACGGAAAGATCATTCAGTGCATCAACAATATCCGCCAAGCGATCTTCATCCCTGCCGGCAAAGCGTCCCCATTCTTCGCGCGCGTGCGCACCCGCGTTCACTATATACCCCCACGCGCGCAAGCGTGTAACGGCTTCGTCTATATAAGCTGAATCAATTACTCCCGAAGGAGATACAATGCGGATATTAACTATAGACTTCATATTCAATCCAGTTAACGAATCGTTTCGGCAATAATCGTTCTAACAAACAAAGCACGCGGTAACTGAAACCACCCACATACTGCGGACGAGGATTGCGGCATGTGGCGATATGATAGAGCAACTCTGCCATCTGAACTGGTGACATGCCGGCCCGTTCGTCCCGCTCCATCGCCTTGACAGCTTTCGCTGCACGGGTATAGACTTCTTCGCCAGTTGCTGACTTGCACCGCGCATCCGTAAAACCTGTGCTTACATCGCCGGGCATCATCACCGAAACGGCGATGCCGAACTCGCGTACTTCGTTCGCTAATGCTAATGCCATTGCATTGATGGCCGCCTTGCTTGCAGAGTAGAATGCCTGGTAAGGTACTGCTAGGATTGCCGCCACAGACGAAGTGTAGATAATTCGACCGAAATGTTGTCTTCGTAGCTGAGGTAGTACCGCCTGCGTAAATCGAACTGCGCCCATGAAGTTGACATCCATTTGTCGTTGCGCTTCTGTTATATCCGTGAACTCCACGGATCCGGAAATTCCGAAACCGGCATTGCTAATGACCACGTCAATCGTATCTATTTGGCGGAGCACTTCAGCCACTGCTGCACGCGTACTATCTTCGGAGCATACATCGCAATCAACATGCATAATATGGTCGTTTGAGATGCCGTGGCGGCTCAGTTCAAATACACGCCAGCCCCGCTCTGCGAAGAGCGAGGCTGTGGCTTGACCTATGCCGGAACTACCGCCGGAGATAACGAGTGTTTTCATACTACATTTTAGGTGCACCTTCGCGCAAAACGCGAGCGATGATCTCTACGGCCTCATCGATAACAGGCTCTGTATGCGTTGCCATCAGCGTAGTGCGCAGTAAACACTCCCCTTCAACGCATGCTGGTGCGATAACCGGATTGACGTAAACGCCCTCATCGAACATCTTCTTGCCGTAATAAAGTGTATCCAACGTCTTATAGGTGAAGATTGGTACGATTGGGGTCGGAGCCTCGATAATACGTACCCCCGCAGCAACCAGTTGCTTCTGGAAATACTTCGCAATATGCATCAAGCGCTCAGGTCGTTTCGGGTCAGCAATCAATTGATGCAATGCCTCAAGTGCCGTAGCAGCCGAGCAGGGAGTGATAGAAGCACTAAAGATAAATGGACGACTCACATGGCGCAACCAATCAGCTACACGATGGCTTGTTAGCATACAACCTCCAATACTAGCCAATGACTTCGAGAAGGTCAACATCGTGATATCCACTTTGTCCGTCAGTCCGAAATGTGCCGCTGTGCCGCGACCTCCGGGGCCTAACACACCAAATCCATGGGCATCATCTACCATCACACGCGCTCCGTATTTCTCTGCCAACGCACATATCTGTGGCAGTTTACAGATGTCACCGCGCATAGAGAACACACCGTCGGTGATAATCAACTTGCCGGCATTCTCTGGAATAGATTTCAACTGACGCTCCAAATCCTCCATGTCCGAATGGCGATACCGCAGCACTTTGGCATAACTCAAGCGGCAAGCGTCGTAAATAGAGGCATGGTTTTCACGGTCGTTCAGAATGTAATCATCCTTTCCGCAGATGGCAGAGATAATAGCTAGATTAGTCTGGAAGCCCGTCGAAACGGTCATACACTCCTCGTAACCCGTAAACTCCGCTATCTCTTTCTCGAGTTGAAGGTGCAGGTCAAGCGTACCGTTCAGAAAACGACTACCACTCACGCCTGTACCGTATTTGTCCAACGCCGCATGTCCGGCTTGGATAACCGCCTCGTTCTCCGTGAAACCCAAATAGTTGTTGCTACCGAGCATGATCACGCGGTGGTTTTCCATCTGCACAATTGGCGCCTGACGGCTTTCCAACTCGTGGAAATAAGGATAAATACCTAATTTGCGAACCTGTTTGAGAGTCTCAAAATGGTCGCATTTTTCAAAAAGGTCCATAATTAGAGGACATTAAGTTCTTTCAAAATGGCAGTCGTCTTACGAACTGCTGCCTCACTCTCGTGCAGTTTAGCACGCTCTTCGTCGCTGATATTCAGTTCAAGAATCTTTTCGATACCGTTCTTACCGATGATACACGGAACACCGATAGTGATGTCCTTCATGCCGTACTCGCCTTCCAATGCAGCGGAGCAAGGAATCATCTTCTTTTGGTCCTTAATAATCGCCTCTGCCACACTTGCAGCTGCTGCACCCGGAGCCATCCAGGCACTCGTTCCAAGCAGACCGGTAAGCGTTGCACCGCCAACCATTGTGCTCTTAACGACATTCTCCAACTCCTCTTTGCTCAGGAACTCGCTCACGTTGATACCCTTATAGGTCGTGTAGCTCGTCAATGGAATCATCGTCGTGTCGCCGTGGCCACCGATAACGAAACCGTCAACATCGTTCGCGTTGCATTTCAGTGCTTGGCTCAAGAAGTATTTCAGACGTGCGCTGTCCAATGCACCACCCATACCGATCACGCGGTTGCGCGGTAACTTCAGTGCATGCAGTGTCAGATAAGCCATTGTATCCATCGGGTTGGAAACAACAACGAGAATAGCATTCGGGCTGTACTTCAACACTTGATCACAAACGCTCTTTACGATACCTGCATTTACGCCAATCAACTCCTCACGAGTCATACCCGGTTTACGAGGCAGACCCGAAGTGATAATCACAACATCCGAACCCGCTGTACGGCTGTAGTCATTTGTAACACCCTCAACAACAGTATCGAAGCCCATCAACTGAGCGGTTTGCATGATATCCATAGCCTTGCCCTCGGCAAAACCTTCTTTGATATCAATCAGACATACTTTGTTGGCTACCTCATTCACAGCCAACACATTTGCGCACGTAGCACCTACGTTTCCTGCGCCTACAACAGTAACTTTAGACATAATGTATATATTTTTTAAAATTTTTTACTTCCAGTAAAAAGCGTGCAAAGTTACGACTTTTTTTTTATATACGCAAGCGCACGCGCAATTTTTGTGCAAAAATCTATTTTTTGCGAAGCAAAAGTGCCAAATATTCCTGTTCTGGTTGACCTGGAGTGGGAATCAACTCCGCTTTGTCCAATACACCCAAAGCCTCCAAATCCATAATGGTCGAGTACCCGGATCGCGCAATAATTTGCTTTGCATCAAGCAATGCGGTAGCCAGTGCTTCATCGTCCATATGCGGCACAATAGTAATATTTCTTCGCTTGATTCGCGTGTTCGGACGACTCGGTAAACCTTGCACAATCAGCACTTGCTCTTCTGTATTCTGATAGCGCGCTACAATTTCTTGCTCTAACATGCTGCGCTGAGGCTCAAGCCCGCTGAGTACTGCCGTTATGGGGCCGTTGTCAGTCCGTTTTCGGGCCAACATCGAGCCAACTTCGAGAGATAAGCGACTCAAAGGACCGATATATTCCACTTTTTCGGACACTTCTTTCGGATGACTCAACTCGCCTGCCAGACTCTTCTCTTTATCTGCGTAATCGGGCACCCACACTTTGTCAAAATGCCTATATACTCGCGCATGCAACCTTTCCGACGCGGCTTCCAACCATCGCCATCCTCGAGGAAGAAAAATATGCAACTGATGAGTCATATAGATACTTTCTGTTGCGGCATTATACAACCCGAAACGGTTGTCGCTCACCACGCGATCAATTTTCTCATCCCTCAAAACAGCGGCTAACATAGCATGGTCCTTAATAGCCCATACTAATAGTTTTGGCAACGCTTTTACCATCGCCCAAACTTGCCTTTTGCCTTTGCTATACTGCAAATTCAGCGGAGCCAGATATACATATCGTAATTTTGGGAAATGCTGTCGCAGCAACGTCAAACTGTCGCCATCGGCACCTAAGATAACTTCATGCCCTTCTTCTATGAAACGGCGCACCAAAACCACACAACGGCTTGCATGTCCCAAACCCCAGTTCAATGGTGCAACGAGAATTTTCATGGTATCAATCGTCTTCACGCAGAGATAGAAACATCAAAGCCTTTCGCTATTAGCGGCGCTGCAATCGCTTCCATCTCTTCACGCGGTATCTTTTCCAAATGTTCTTCCGGTGTCTTTCGGTCAATCACATAAATCATGATTTGCTTCGGGCGCAAAACGTCCACCGCTTTATACCATGCCGCCAGTTCTTCCGATGAAGTGTTGTCGATACGTTGACCGTTATGTTCCCCGCGCAAAAAACAAGTCTGCAGAATGAAATCTCCTTCAAAAAGTTTTAACCACTCCGTCAATTGCTTGACATTCAGCGTCTCACTTACCGGCATATCGATTCGCCGCATCATCGCATCTGTCGCAGCGTCAAGTTTTAAAATACGATTATCGCATAGTCTCAACGCCTCCACCACTTCTTTTCTGCCCAATTGTGTTGAGTTACTTAACACACTCACTTTCGCCTTTGGACAATAAGTATCTCGCAAGTCACATGTATCCTCTATAATTCCCTTAAAATCAGGATGTAATGTCGGTTCTCCGTTGCCGGAGAAGGTAATAACGTCCAATTCTACACCATCTCTTCGCAATGCCTTTAGCTTATTTTCCAATGCCTCGCGCACCGCTTCTCTTGTCGGCAATTGGGGATGCTCGACTTTTTCATTCCAACCACACTCGCAATAGACGCAATTGAAAGTGCACAACTTGTGCTCTAACGGCATTATCTCCATGCCGAGACTTGTACCCAAGCGACGGCTGTGAATAGGGCCATATGCAATTTCTCCGAATAGCATCCTACAGGTTTATCACTCTATTGCCCAGTAACTTACAGATCTCATTGCGTTGCGCCAATAGTTCAGGTTGATGAGCCAGTAATTCCATTTGCCGCTCCCAGTTATTGCTTGCCTGTGCCTCCTTCAATCCCTTTTCCAACTCTTCAATCTGCATGTTGATGACGGTCAATTTGATTTCGTATAGCAGCTGTGTTACTAACTCTCCAAGTCGCGACTCACCCTCCGCTTTCACAAACCGGTATTTGTCCGCAATCATATCTATTGCCAACGCGCTTACTTGCGGATCTGCGTGGAATTTAAAGAACTGTTCCGCCTTGAATCCTTCGTCTTTATAATGTGCCTTGAACTCATCTATAATCGTCTGATATACAGGTTGCGGCGCCTTAATATCATCTCCTTCCAAGGTATAAACAATCACTTCTCCGATGGTATAAATGGTTCCGTCCACCTCAATCGGTCGCTCGCCATAACGAACCACGAGTTGCATCAGATTATAGAAATTCTGCTCTAATGGCGAATTAGGTTTGCTATTCTTCGCTGGCGTTCGCGTCTCTTCCTTGTTCTCTGTCGGAGCAGTCTTCGCCGTCTCTGTTGTCGATGTCTGCTCGTGTTCTGCTTTCTTTGCGTTTTCCTCGCGCGTCTTTTTACGCAGGTTTATCACTTCCGTCGTTAACACCTTCTCGCTCATATGTAGTCGTTCCGCGCAATCCTTGATATACACCTGACGGGTAATCATATCAGGGATGATGGCAATGGTAGAAGTGATGTCTTTAATCAACTCTGCACGCTTATACGGATCATCGCCGACTTCTTTGCTCAGCAGCGCTGTCTTAAAACGAATAAAGTCCGTTTTATGCTCTTCTATATATTGAATGAACTCTGTCGAATCGTGGCTGCGGGCAAAACTGTCAGGGTCTTCGCCGTCTGGCAAAAGTACCACTTTGACATTAAATCCTGCCTCCAAAAACATATCTATTCCTCGCAATGCCGCGTGAATACCCGCCGCATCGCCGTCGTAAAGCACGGTGATATTGCTCGTGAACCGCTTAATCAACCATATCTGCGGTTTTGTCAAAGCCGTACCGCCACTCGCCACCACATTCTCAATGCCTGACTGATACATGGAGATGGCGTCCATCTGTCCTTCCACCAAATAGCACATGTCTGCTCGTGCAATGGCTTGTTTGGCTTGGAATAAACCGTATAACTCATTTGTCTTGGAATAGATAATCGAATCTGGTGAATTGACATATTTGCCGACGTTGTCTTTTTTCTTGAGAATACGCCCTGCGAATGCTACAGGCTTGCCGCTGACTGTGAAAATAGGAAACATCACGCGGTCGCGGAAACGGTCATACAATCGTCCGTCTTCACTCTTTCCGACTACGCCCACGCCAATCTTGGTATCTACATTGTTGACAATAAACTCTTCCTTAAATCCTTTGGCTTTCAGTACCTTTGCCAATGGGTTGCCTTTCTCTGGCGAATAGCCTAACTGAAACTTCTGAATGATGTCGTCGCGCAGTCCGCGTTCGCGGAAATAACTGAGACCAATCGCTTGACCCTCTTCCGTTTTCCATAACTGCTCTTGAAACCATTTATTCGCAAACTCATTGACCACAAACATCGATTCGCGGTTATCTTGCCGCTGCTGTTCCTCTTGCGTCAACTCGCGCTCCTCTACTTTAATATGATATTTCTTGCCCAACTGCTTTAGCGCTTCCACATAACCGCATTGCTCAATCTCCATGATAAAGTTCACCGCATGTCCGCTTGCTCCGCAGCCGAAACACTTGTAAATACCTTTTGACGGACTAACAGTAAACGAACCTGTCTTCTCATTATGAAAAGGACAAAGTCCGATAAGATTAGCGCCGTGCTTCTTGAGCGAGACGTAGTCGCTGACAACTTCTTCAATCTTGGCTGCCGCGTAAATCTTGTCTATGGTTTCTCTTGGTATCATTCGTTATACCACAAATATACGCCTACTTTTATACTCCATTGGTCCAATCGTCCGCGAGTGTAACGATCTAGACCTTCAAACTTAGAATTCTTGTACGGATTGATCAATCCGAAGTCATATCCTCCTCGCAAGAAATAGCGCTTGTATTGAAATCCCGCACCAACACCCCATGTCACATTCAAACGCTTGTATAGTTCGTCGGCGCTGTCGGTTGTATAATGTCTAATATCTGTTTGTTTGATTTCATTTGTTACTTCGTTGCGATTAAATGATGTTTTATTGAGAGTTATACCACATTGGATACTCGGACCGGTATAGACCATCAAATACGTTTCCTTCGCCACCTCAAATTTATATTGCCAATCTACGAACACTTCAATTTCATTATATAATGTTCGAGTGCGTTCGGAATGAGATAAATCTATTTGTGCCCATTTTGTGGACGATGTGCCGAATGTATAGTTGATACCCATTGAACTACCAAAACCGGCAATATAACTGGCATCATAAACAACGCCTATTTTAAAACCGTTTAGTCTGGTTACATTCACTAATGAGTCTTTAGGTATTGAGGTTTTGGAGTCATTCAATCGCAGAATCGGTTGTGCCCAACCAATCTGCACACCAAAACCCTGCTTCGGTAAATCAATCGCCATAGCGTTTATCGCCAACAATACAGAAAATAATGTTAAAAATACTTTTCTCATATATCTATCACTTTTCTACTTTCACTTTTCTAAAAACATCCTCTGGACTTATTGGTCGCACATAGTCTGCCCAAAAGAACTGCGCCAATCGGTCACCACCGGCTGGCACTTGATCTAACGGATAAATGACACCCGTTGTCTCTTTCGTAAAACGGATATGGTCAATCTCCTGATCTTCAACGTAAACGCGAATATAACTACTCTCCGTCGTATTCAAGCCCACATAGCTGCCGTCATCCTCTTTGGGATAATAGATGGTTAGCGCGTTTCCGCTCATATCCACTAGTTTTACTTCTCCTTCTTCTAAATAAGCGACCAACTCTTTTCCGCTCATCTGATTAAATAAATCTAACGAGTCATGCATCACACAAATAGCATTTCCGTAACCTGCCGCGCGTTCCACAGCGCCGTTCACGATATAAATCACCATGCTATCTGCCGCTATCTGTTGACTGTCACTCCAGCAGACAGGAGTTGAATAGAGATGAATCGTTGAATCCGAACCTAGATAAACCAGCGAATCGCAAGCCATCTGCATGTCATCCCTATAGACTCTTACGCTATAATGCGCCCGCACGCGACGATATGTGCTGTCCATCAGCGCACTATCGGTGTAATGCAACTCTTCCGTGAATAGCGTGTCTGCATGTATATACGCATAATGCGCACTGTCCGACCAATCGGTCATTAACGCACTATCCGTCGCATAACCTTTGCTGCCTTCTTCCCACATCTGACCGTATTCGCCCGAAAGTGTCATTTTTTGAACCGAATCACGCATTTCCATGTCCCCAATCACTTCACCGAAACCGATACGCTTGTCATAGAAAATGGTGTCGCCAGTCATTTCTCTGCCATCTACATGGTGAACAACCGACCGGTCTAACAGCATAGAACGCTCATTATCCGTGTTGTACCATCCGCGCGAAGTATGGATATCCGTCTCCTCTTCATAAACAATCTCTGTCGGACTCACGATATCCGCCACTTTGGTATCGGTATTGTATAGCAGAGTATCGCTCGTCAGCACAAACTTCGGATTCGTCAATACTACGTTTTGACTGAATATGGCTTGCTTGCTATTGGGATAATAACTTCCGCGCACAGAAATCAACGTATTCAGCGAATCGCGAATCTTTCCGCTATCAAAATAATAGGCAACACCCACCGCACGGTCATAATTCAAACTGTCCGTGGTTAGTATCGTCGGGTTGTCTCTCTCGCGCCCGTGAATCAACTTCACATTTTTTCGCAGACGAGCCAATTTTCTGTTACCGTCATAAAATAGCTTGTCGCCATAACCCCGCAATGTGTCGCCTTGCTCAAAACGCACATGCCCGAAAGCATCCAATGAGTTCGTCCCGTCGTAGAAATAGGCGCTGTCGCAATACATCAACGCGTTCTCATGACGAAACATCACGTTACCGCGAAGTATCTGCGCATTCGCTATCCGCTCTTGGTCAAAACTCAAGTTCTCCGCCCGCTCCAGATATACCATCGTTTGGCTTGTAACCGGTGAAAAGAGCAAAGCGCAGAGAGTAAGGGCTAATATGTGTTTTAGTGAATCCATCCGGGATATTCAAAATCGCAATTTTGCCATTCGGGACTGATCTGCACGAAGGTCTTTTTCTGTTTCTTCAGAATCCAATCGTGAATAAAATCAGCACTCTGTTTGGATTCTAACATGCTTTTTATCGTCTGGAAATCGTCCGTCAGGTTCGCGCGGTGAACGTCCGTTTTTTTCTTTACTTTTACGATTGCGCACACCTCGCGGTTCTTCGTTTGGTCCATCATTACAAAAGGCTGCGAGATATCACCCTCATTCAGATTATAAATCTGTTTCGCAATCTCCGGAGCCAAATCCTGATACTCAAACTTACTGCTGCCGGTATTAGGATTAATCATCAGTCCCGCATTCATGACAGTGTTCTTGTCTTGCGAGAAGCGGATGACGGCTTGCTCAAACTGAAGACTGTCTTTTTCAATCTGTTGGCGTATACTGTCCAATCGTTCTATCGCACGCACCTTATCCGTCGCGCTGATGCGCGGGCGTATTAAAATATGACGGCAGTTGATGCGCTCGCCTTTTTTCTCGATCAACTGAATAATATGATAACCATATTCCGTTTGAACGATTCGACTCACGCGCTTCGGATCATTCAAATTAAACGCTACGTCGGCAAACTCCGTTACTAACTGACCTTTGCCCACAAACCCCAACTCTCCGCCGCGTTTGGCACTCTCTGTGTCTTCCGAATACAGACGAGCTAACATGCCGAAGTCCGCACTCCCGTTTTGCACGCGCTCTGTGAACTCACGCAGTTTTTGCTTCACGCGCTCCGTCTCTTCTGCAGGCACAGGCGGTTCAAAACTCAAGATCTGCACTTCTACTTGTGCCGGCATCAGCGGTATCGAATCCATCGGCAGTGAGTTGTAATAACGCCTTATCTCAGCCGGTGTCGGTTTGATGTCTGCCGTCAATTTCTGCTGCATCTGCTGGATAATCATTTGATTGCGCACCGCCGTCATCATCTCCTCGCGAATCTCACTGCTCGTCTTGCGGAAATACTCCTCCATTTTCTCTTTGGAACCGATCTGATTGATGTAGTAGTTCATTCGCATGTCCACTTGATGGCTCACACTCGACTCGTTGGCTTCCACAGAGTCAATAATCGCTTGGTGCAAAAATAGTTTCTGAACCGCTAGCTGCTCAGGAATAACGCAATACGGGTCACCCGGAATAGGCGTTCCCTCGTATTGAGCACGCAAGCGTTCTTCTTCTACCTCGCTGCGCAAAATAGCCTCGTCGCCTACCACCCAAATAACTTCATCAATCACGCCCTGCGCCTTAACCGTCAGGCTAAGTAGCAGCATCAAAACTATACCGATTTTTCTCATTATTCAGATTCTTTATTTCTCGTAAAACTTTATCTCTCCGCTTTGCAGCGCTTCGTTATACAATCGTTCTCTCTCTTTTTGCAAGAACTCGACTTGTCGTCGGCTTAGCACAATCTTCTCAATTTGCGGACGGGCATATTCCAACGGCATCTGTTCGCCGCGCAAATGTTTCTCCGTTACTTGCAAAATATAGGTCTTTAGCGAATCAGCCGTCTCCACTTGATTACCGGCTTTTAACTTCGCCTCCAGTTCCGCACGTTCCATAGGCAGGTGGCCCAGCACTTCTGTGGTCGTCAACCATTTGTCAACGAAAAGCTCATATCCACTGGCGTTTTGATAAGCATATTTCTCGATGTTATCCAGCGTTTTGCTGTCCGCATTGACATTTTGATTCTTCATTTCCGACAACCATTTCCGTAACTTCTCCACTTTAGCGGCCTCATTGGGAACAACAACAAGCAACCCCTTCATGATACTCTCGTCTAAGCGGAATCGATCCGGCATTTTGTTGTAGATATCCATTGCCATTGAATCGGAAACGGTTTTGTTCATGCGCCGCTCCACTAAACTCTCCTCATAAGCATGCACATACAACGTACGGCGGTAGTCTTCCACCAGCGATTCAATCTCACGGCTGCTGTGGGCTTGCGCGTTGTCATAAATCAACAAATCCTTAGCCCACTGACTGATAAACTGTTGTGTCACGCGCAGACTGTCTTCGCTGCTCAAACCCAAGGTCAGCGAATCCAACGTCGAACGATATAGATAATGTCCGTTCAACTCAACAGCTGCACCGGCTTGTTGCTTCTTTGCCAAAGCATCACAACCGCTTAGCATCACAATGCTTGCACACAAAAACCCTGCCAATAGGGCAATAATGATGGTATTTTTCTTCATAAAAATGCCTTTTTATCCAAAATCGGCTGCAAAAGTACAAAAAATATTTCACATACGCAAGCGCGCGCGGACTTTTTTAACGAATTAGCATATATAATCGATGTCCGTCAACGTTTTCGAACGTCTCCGGAAGAGCAATCTTAGGAGCAGCAACTCCCTCTCCGATAGTCAGTTCAGGAGCTACTTCTATATGTATCTCATCCCAGATGCCCGTTTCTAGAATATGTTCCAATAAAGTGCGACCACCTTCCACCAAAATGGAGTGTATCCCACGACTTGCCAAATCGCTCAACACGAATGGCCAATCAGTTCGATCGCGATAGACAATTGTTTCGGTTTCATCGGAGAAAATTCGCGCGTCAGCAGGTATTCTGTTGTGCCTGTCCAGCGTCACTCGAATCGGGTTTCTGCCCTCCCAGTGCGTGTTCAGCAATCGCGGATTATCCAGCAGTACAGTATTCGTTCCAACCATAATCGCCATGTTCTCTGCCCTCATCTTATGCACCAGTTTCTTCGTCTCCTCCGTTGATATCGCCAAAGCACCATTCAGATGTTCTCCCTTTCCTTTAGGGAGGGGTTGGGGGTGGGCTCTTTGCCGATCAATAAACCCATCCGCTGTCTGCGCCCATTTCAAAATCACGTACGGACGGTGTTTCTCGTGCAAGCACAAGAACCGTTTGTTCAACTCGCGGCACTCTTTCTCCATCACGCCAACAATCACTTCAATACCTGCGTCACGTAACATCTGAACGCCTTTGCCTGCCACTAACGGATTCGGATCTAACATTCCCACCACCACTCGTCCGACACCTTTCTCAATAATCAACTTCGCGCAAGGAGGCGTCTTCCCGTAATGACTGCACGGCTCCAAACTCACGAACAACGTGCAATCTTTTAGATTAACCGCAGATAATTCGTAATTTTGATTTTTTAATTCGTAATTCCTAAAACAATTTACTTCCGCATGTGCCTCACCATATTTCTCGTGCCAACCTTCCGCCAAAATTATCTCCCTTCCTCCTATGGAAGGGTCGGGGTTAGGCCCCACCAACACAGCACCAACCATCGGATTGGGTGCCACAAAATACTCTCCGCGACGAGCAATTTCAATACAACGTGCAATATAATTTGCGTATTCCATTTTTTTTTTGTAATTTTGCGGCGTGATTTCAAAAATTCGTGACATAGCATCGCAACTCCAAGTCGCTTATCCCGCTGATGAAGCGGAAGCCTTGGCATGGTGGATTGCTGAGGAGTTAAGTGGCTTGACTCGCACCGAACTCCAATTCGGCTGCAAAGGTACAACAAATTTTCCAAATTTGCAAACAATTATTGACCGATTATTGCATTTTGAACCGATTCAGTATATTTTTGGCCATACTTTATGGTGCGGATTGGACCTCAAACTCACTCCTGCCACACTTATTCCCCGCCCCGAAACCGCAGAATTGGTAGAAAAAATTATCAATTATCAATTATCAACTATCAATTGCCACGTTCTGGACGTGGGAACCGGCTCCGGTTGTATAGCGATTGCTCTCAAAAAAGCACATCCCGAATGGCAAGTGACAGGTATCGATATCTCTGCCGAAGCAATCGCAGTCGCCAAAGAAAATGCTATCCGCAATAACGTTGATGTAAACTTTTACCAAAGGGACATTTTCTCCGATTTTAACGAAACTTTTAATCTTATCGTCTCTAATCCTCCCTATGTCCGAGAAAGCGAAAAATCTTCGATGAGACCGAATGTTTTGAACTTTGAACCTCCTACTGCACTCTTTGTGCCGGACAATGACCCGCTTCGTTTCTATCGCCGCATTGCAGAATTGAAACCTGACTTCCTCTTCTTTGAAATCAACGAAGCCTTTGCCTCGGAGATGGAAGAACTCCTTGCTAGTCAGGGCTATACAGACATACAACTATCCAACGATATCTATGGTAAAACACGAATTGTCCAAGGCAGAATGGCTTGATAAAGCTGAAGCGTATTGCGCTCGTTCGGAACACTGTGCCGCAGATGTGCGACGCAAACTTTTTGAGTGGGGCGCACCGTCCGAAATCGCCGATTTCATCGAACAAAAACTGCGCGAAAACGACTTTCTGAATGATGCCCGTTTCTGTCATGCTTATGTGCATGATAAAGTAGAGTATCAGTCTTGGGGTAGAATAAAAATCCAAGCGGGACTCCACGCACTTCAACTCCCCGAATCCGACATCCGCAGCGCGTTAGAAGAAATTGACGAAGCTAAATATCGCGACAATCTCCGTGCACTCATTGCTTCCCGCCGCGCCGACTCCGAAGATAAACGCCTCCGCTTCCTCCTCCAGCGTGGTTTTACCTACGAAGAAATCAAAAAAAATGCAAAATAATTTGCATAATTCAAAAATTTGTTGTATCTTTGCAGCGTAATTATTAATATTGTAATACCATGTGGCATGATACTGCGTATATCGCAACAGCTCCGCCTTGCTATAGCTGTATGATAATCAGCAATTTGCGTGCTTTGTGTGGTTGCATAAGCGGTGTTTGACTATGCGTCAAGCGCTGCTTTTTGTTTATAACGAATATTCATTTTAAAAATTTTAATAGTATGAAAAAACATTTATTTCTTTTTATGAAAAAACATTTATTTCTTTTGATGTGCGCTGTAATGGCGGCAACAATGACCTTTGCTGCACAGCAGGGAAGCAAGGGAGGTAGATTTAGCGTAGCTTCAGGCGTACAGGTGCGCTTTGCGCAAGGAAACCTCCAGTATCATGTCCGCAATCATGTATGGCAGTTTGCTACGCGTCAGGACAGCGTGATTGGAGAATCCAACGAGGGACGTATTACAGAGAACTACAACGGATGGATTGATCTGTTCGGATGGGGTACCAGCGGTTATAACAACAAAATGCCTTACATGTATTCTCGCACTAACTCAGAATACGCTTTTGGCGACAAAACAGATATAGCCGGCACGAACTATGACTGGGGTGTTTATTGCGCTATCTCCAACGGAGGAAACCAAGCCGGCTTATGGCGTACACTTACCAAAGCCGAGTGGATGTATATGCTCAATAACCGAACAGACGCGCCGCTGCTTCATGGTTTCGGAAGTGTTAACGGACTTCGGGGATTTATTCTTCTCCCTGACGGTTGGGCATTGCCCGTTGGCGGGCATTTTACGTCCGTGGGTACCAATCGCGCTCAAAATGCCTACACATTGGATGAATGGGCAATCATGGAAGCCGCAGGTGCTGTTTTTCTGCCGGATGCCGGATATGCAACGCCAAAATCAAACGGAACCGTGGAATGGTCCGGGCCTTCTTCTAGTAGGGGCAATATCGGCGTTATGGAATCTTCTTACGTGTCCTCTACCGCAAATACTGCTTCTTCATGCTCATGTTTCAAGTTGTCGTACAATTTAAGTTCGTATGATAGTGAGACCAATTTGGTAAAGAACGCTAATTCAAGCAGTTTTTATATGGAAAACCCAGTTCGCTTGGCTTATACGATCGTGGATTATGATGTTGTCTTCAAGAACTGGGACGGGACTGTTTTGGCTTCGCAGCCGGTAGAGGTTGGTTCGCCTGCTACTCCTCCAACGCCTCCGGATCGTTCCGGTTATACGTTTACCGGTTGGTCGTCTTCTGTCACAGGAATGACGCCGGCGTGCATTACCGGACCGGTAACCTTTACCGCGCAGTATGAAGAGCGTGTGACATACACTGTCCGCTTCATTGATCCTTATGACGGCACTGTGCTTAAAACGGAATATGTGGATCCTAACGGCGCAGCTACCGCACCTGCGGAGCCATCTCATACCGGCGGTTATACGTTCCTTAGATGGGATAAAGCATTCAATAATATCACTGCGAACACTGACGTGAATGCGTTATACCAATATGGTCTCCGCATTGCCGGTACGCGTGTGACAGATGATAATCTCTCTACGCTGGGTAGTCTAACCGGCGTAACGGTCAATACCGGCGGTTATCTTATTTTTGAGCCGGCAACCAGAACGCTGAAGATGAAGGACCTAACAATTACGACAAGTAATGTCACCTGGGCTATCTTTACCCAGATTCCCAACTTGCTTATCGAAGTGAGTGGAACGTGTGACTTGAATACACCGTATTGTATTGCTTTCCGTTCCGATAATAACACCTCCATTGTCGGCATAGACAACTCCGCGCTGCTGAAAGTGCGTAATGCAGGACCGCTGCCTTCCGGTGTAGAAGGAGGAACTGCGGGTATGTGCTATGCCGCATTGACTACGTTCAATAATTCCAGCCTAACGATCTCTGATTGTAACGTCCAAGTTGAAGGAGCCGGCGGCATCTATATCCAGGGTTCATCGCAGTTGATACTCACCCGCGTACATCTGACGACGAAAGTAGTGGGAACTCCCACCGGCGACAAACAACGGGAGGTAATGTTATCCTTCCGTGCGAATGTGGCACCGATACTCAGTTATTGTGAGCCGCTCGCCCCGGAAGGTGTAACGTATAGTAGCGAACTCAAAGGTTATACGGTCGATGGCTTCAACCTCACAACAGAACAGGTTGAGATTGGACAACCGCCTTGCTCTGCTAAAACGAGCGAGTTTACACAAACGGCTTGTGATTTCTATACATGGAATGACCAAACCTATACCACAAGCGGTAATTACGACCAGACCTTTGTGATGCAGAACGGCTGTGACTCAGTCGTTACATTGCATTTGACTGTCAATCAATCAAAGGCAAGCGAGTTCAGCGAAACAGCCACCAGTTCTTATACATGGAATGGTCAGACATATGTTATGAGTGGCGATTATCGGCAGACTTTCTCCGCGGCTAACGGCTGTGACTCAGTCGTTACGCTCCATTTGACTATCACCACACCGGTAACCAATTATTTCGTAGCAGGAAACGGTAGTGCAGGTAATCCTTGGTGCGATGGTAAGTTCTGGGATCCGGCAGGCTCGTTGATTCAGGATGGTTCTATTACCTTCCATAATGTGCCGGTAGGTACGTATGAGTTCAAAATCACTAATGGCGATTGGCAAAGCGGCGGAGGCAGCGAATGGGCATTCGGAGCAGTGGATGCTAGTTGCAGTAGTGCAAATGTGGCTAACGGAGGTAGTGACGCAAATGGAAATATCAAACTCATCACTTCTGTTAAACAAGATATTAAGATTGAATTTGATGGCACGCGCATCTGCGTCATCGGTACGTTTGTTGACCCGAGTACAGTGGTTGTCAGTGACTATACTGTTGTTGGCTCAGAAGAACTATTAGGAGCGTTTTGGGATCTGTATGCTCAGGCAAATGATATGACACTTGCGGAACCGGGCATCTTTAAATTGACAAAGAATAACATTGCTTTGGAGGCCGGCGTCGTTTATCAATATAAGGTTGTCGGCGGACACAACTATTCTATCTTCCAATGGCCTTCGGAGTCCCAAAACAACGAATTGGTGGTAGAAGAAGATGGCGATTACGATGTAGTCTTTACTTTCAATCGTAATACCAATCCCTACACACTGACGGCTGTAGCAACCAAAGTAAAAGTCATCCCAGAGGAGGTTCCGACGGATATGACTAGTTGGCCGAACGGCAAACTGCCGGGTAGGTTCACTATCAATAGCGATGGTTATCAAGTGCAGTTCTCGCAAGGTAATTTGCAGTACAAACCGAGTGAAGATAAGTGGCGGTTTGCTACGTCCATGAAAGCGGCGGATGGCTCAACGAGATTCTACGAAGGGGACGCTAATATCAATATCACGGATCCTTCATACGAGGGATGGCTTGACCTCTTTGGCTGGGGAACGGGTAATAATCCGACTCTGGCTTCGGCGAACCTTGCTGACTATGGCGCGTTTGCCGATTGGGGCATTAATCCGATCATCAACGGCGGTAACCTGCCGAATATATGGCGTACGCTCAGCAAGGACGAATGGCATTTCCTTCTCTTTGAGCGTCTCAATGCTGATAAATTGAAGAAAGTGGTTACTGTAGGCGGTGAATCATGGCTCGTCTTGTTGCCCGATAACTGGGAACGACCGACAGATGTTACCGAGACGCAGATGCCTGATATCTACGATATCGATGCTATTGTGGCTGATGCCGACTGGGATTATCTCGAGAACTTGGGTTGGGTATTCCTGCCTGCTGCAGGCTATCGTAGTTTCGCCGAAACGGGTGGCGCGAAGACTTTCAGCGCTTATTGGTCTTCAAATACGGCGGGAAGCGAAAGAGCTTACTTCGCGTACTTCCGTTCAGACCCGACTATTGATGTTAATAACTACCTCCGCTCCACTGGTTATTCCGTTCGCCTCGTACGTGACGTGATGAACTGTGTTGATAGAAGTTATGATATCTATGAAACGGTGCCGGGTACTTCTTATACATGGAATGGTGAGACCTACTCCGCCAGTGGCGAGTATGTTCAGATCTTCTTCGATAAGACAGGATGTGACTCTATCGTCACGCTCCATCTCACTTTGACAGACTGCAATACCATTTATCACAATTTTGAAGAAGTAGTAATAGCCGATTCCTATACATGGAATAGTCAGACATATGCCTTGGGCGGTGATTATGAGCAGACCTTTACGCTGCCGAATGGCTGCGACTCCGTGGCAAGGCTCCATCTGTTCCTCTATAATTACGAAATCAGTTATCCGACTTCTATGGGAGGACTGATTAATATATGGAATGAACTGGGACTTGCGGAAGGAGAGGTTTCCAAGTATGCGTATATGGCTCGCGGATATGTTACCCAATGGGTTGATGGTTATCCTGACTTCCAAAATGCGGACTTCTTCATTGATGATACGAAAGATAGTGAGGAGACAATATTCGAATGTTTCCGTCTGAAAGCAAGTTACGATGAAGATAAGACAAAACTGAATAAGGGAGATCTTGTGGAAGCGATTGGCTACCTGAAAAATCAGTACTCTAAGCCGCAATTGGTAAATGGTATCTTCCGAGTAATTGAGCGTAATGAAGATCAGGCTATTGATGGAGTAAACGCAACCGGTCAGTACCGCAAAATCCTCCTCAATAACCAACTTTACATCCTTACGCCCGACGGCGCAATGTATAACGTAATTGGTATTCAAAATCATTAATGTCAAAATACAATAGTTATGAAAAAGCACAATCTTTTTTCTCTATTCTCGCTGCTGCTGGCAGTAGTGTTAATAATGGCCACCGGCTGTAACGAAAAGAACACGCCGGAAGATAACCCTGGTGGCGGTACAGAGCAACCGGGAGGTAATGATAACCCCGGTGGAGGTGACAATCCGGGCGGTGGAGATAATCCCGGCGGTGGAGATAATCCCGGCGGTGGTGGCGGACAATCTGCCGCAGCGGCTGATATCTTCAAAGCCTTTGACCGACAAGGCAATGAGTTCTGGTATCGTTGGACTAGCAGCAGTAGTTATGTTTCATACGGAAGCGGTACGCAGCACTCGTCCAGTGCCAAATGTATTAGTTGGGAGGTTGTGAGCGTCAGTTCAAATAGTGCTACCGTGCATCAGTATGAAAATATTGACTATAATAACCCGTCCACGTTGACCTTTACCCGCGGCTCGGACGGCACATTGCTCTTGGGTGGCAAAGCGGTAACCAACACCCAAACTCCGGAGTTCTATTGTATGAATTTCAGTAAGAGCGGTTCGTATGAGTGGAAAGAAACCTACAATAATGGTGCGTATACCAATATCTTCTATACGAAAAGCAATGGCTATACTACAACCTCTATGAGTCATGACATCTCGGAGACTTGGAACCAATATGGTCTCTCTTACAGCAAATATAGCAGTATGTCTGATGATGCTACGGTCGGCAGTTACACCAAGACACAGAGCCTCGTGAAAGCACATACTGCCTACGGCGATTATAACGATGCCGCAACAGGAGAACCGCCGGCCGTGACGGGTATCACAGAAGTGAAAGATTACAGCAGCTCTTCGGATTACGTGAAATCCAATCCCGGCTCTGCGATGGTATGGGTTACGTTCACGCAATCTGGTACGGCAAGTAACACATGGGGCTATTGCTTGGGTATGTACCTGAACGATGGAAATGGTG
Source organism: Paludibacteraceae bacterium (assembly GCA_017649925.1). Taxonomy (GTDB): domain Bacteria; phylum Bacteroidota; class Bacteroidia; order Bacteroidales; family Paludibacteraceae; genus Colicola. The sequence goes on from JAGCFX010000031.1 coordinate 43,800, forward strand.
GCAGCAAATGCTATCCCTTCTATGAGATTTCTGACCTCAGCACCTATGTTAAGGCGGCTGTGGTGGAGTATGGCAACTTTCAGGCAAAGGATCATTATGTGTGGGCGGAGAAAGACTTTTCGGATAACTCGCACCAGATATATATCTATTTAACTCCGGCAGGGGTAGAGTTGGGACAAAGTGCAGGTGCACTGTATTTTGGCATCTTTGCTTTGGGATATGGTTCCATGTCCGCTGTTTCCGGCGAAAGTACGTTTGGGCTTAATTTCCAGAGTAGTTCTGCACCGCGACGCGTTGTAACGAATGTTGAAACTATTGATGGTAAGCCGCTGCAAATCACTCCGGCACGCCGACTCTCTTCGTCTGAACGAACAATGCACTCCATCAGATAATGTTCAACAACTTCAAATAATTACAATCATAAAAAAACTATTTATTGCTATCTTCGTTCTCACGGCAAGTATTTCCACAAATGCATTGCCTTATGGGTCCTAATGCATGGGATGTTACCGATGCTGCTGGAAGAATGCGCTATAAGAGCGACTGGGATCCTGAGGAACGCGCAGAAAAAGAGCATAATCAAATCCCAAAATAAATATTGCCTTCAAAGCAATACGCTCGGTCCGTTGTAGGTCCGTTATCGAGCCGTTATCGAACCGTTATCGAGGCAATATCGAGACTGTACCATAAGATACCCATAACATATCCATAGGATACCCATAGGATATTCGCTCCGTTTTTGCACAAATATCACTTCTCCTGTATATATACGTAGTATATATACACTTTTTGAAGGATTTTTAGTTTAAAAGAAAAAAAAGCACACTTTCTTGCATATATGCAAAAAAAAGTGTAATTTTGCACGCTTTTTTGTAATACTTGTAACCATGGAAATAATCAAAACCCCTATTGAAGGTCTGCTGGTGATTGAGCCGCGCGTGTTTAGGGATGCCCGCGGATATTTTGTAGAAACCTACAATGAGCAGCGTTATCGCGAAGCTGGCATAAGTGCCAAATTCGTACAAGATAATCAATCTTGCTCATCGTATGGTGTTGTACGCGGACTGCATTTCCAAAAACCTCCGTACGCACAGGCAAAACTGGTTTGCTGTACTGTCGGGCGTGTCTTGGACGTGGCGGTCGATTTACGCAAGAATAGTCCCACTTACGGGCAATGGTACAGCGTGGAGTTGAGCGAAGAGAACAAACGCCAGTTCTTTATCCCGCGTGGCTTTGCACATGGGTTTTCCGTCCTGAGTGAAAATGCTATTTTTACTTACAAATGTGATAATCTATATCACCCGGAATGCGAGGGCGGGGTGCTACTTAGCGATTCTGTTCTCGCAATTGATTGGCGAATCCCGGAGGATGCACGTATTATCAGCGAGAAAGACACGAAACATCCGGCGTTTAATGAATTAGAAACTCCTTTCATATGAATATCTTAATCACAGGCAGTAACGGTCAGTTGGGCAATGAGATGCGTGTGCTGAGCAAGCAGCATCCGAATCATCGTTATTTTTTCGCTGATGTTGTGGAGGCGGAGAATGTATATATTTTGGATATTACGGACAGCAAAGTCGTTTCAAACTTTGTTGCTGCCAATGCTATTGACCTTATAGTGAATTGTGCTGCATATACGAATGTGGACAAAGCCGAAGAAGACGAGGCTACTGCGCTGAAGATCAACGCCGAAGCGCTGACGGTGCTCGGCGGTCAAGGCGTGCGCGTTATACATGTGAGCACAGACTACGTCTTCTCGGGCGATGAGCATGTTCCCTGCCGCGAGACCGATCCTGTGGCGCCGCGCACTGCGTATGGACGCACAAAGTACGAAGGCGAAAAACGACTCTTGGCTGTTTGTCCCGACGCTGTTATATTAAGAACTGCTTGGCTCTATTCGACTTATGGCAATAACTTCGTGAAGACGATGATCCGTCTGGGACAAGAGAAAGAGTCTCTCGGCGTGGTCTTTGACCAAATCGGTACGCCCACTTATGCCGCAGACCTCGCATGGGCAATCTTTACGGTCATTGAGAGCCCTGTTTGGCGACCGGGCATCTACCATTTTACGAATGAAGGTGTCTGCTCGTGGTACGATTTTACCATCGCTATTCATGAACTCGCGGGCATTAAAAAATGTAAAGTTCGCCCGATTTTATCGGAAGAATATCAATATAAGACTCCCCGTCCGCACTACAGCGTATTGGATAAGACGAAGTTCAAAAAGACGTTCGGCGTGGAAATCCCGTATTGGCTGGACGGACTCAAACGGTGCATTGCTAAACTATGAAACGGATACTGGAATTTCTGACAGCGTTGTCGGCAAACAATAACCGCGAGTGGTTCGCAGAGAATAAAGAATGGTATCGCGAGTGCTATGCGCGCTTCGTAGAGTTTTCCGCGGAGTATATCCGTCGGCTGTCAGAGATAGACCCTTCGTTGACAGGGTTGCAACCCAAGGACTGTATCTGGCGCATTTATCGCGATGTTCGTTTCTCGCATGACAAACGACCCTACAAAGAGTGGTTCGGTTGTTTTCCTGCAACCGGTGTTCCCGGGAAGCCGAAAACATGGGGAAAGCATTCTATGCGAGGCGGCTACTATGTTCATATTCAACCCGGACAGTGCATGTTCGCCGGTGGAATATGGGATCCGGGCAAAGAACTACTGACGGCGTTGCGCAAAGAGATTGAAGCCAATTATGAGGAGGTGGAAGCCATCATGGCTGCGCCGCAATGGAAGAAATATTTCGACCAGGATTTTGACCCGTATTGGGGAATGCTTAAGAAAGTGCCCGCAGGTTTTGACCCGGAGTTCAAACATGCGGAGTGGCTCAAGCATAAGACTTATACATTTAGCACGCCGCTAACGGACAAGGACGTCAGTTTGCCCGATTTCATCGATAAAATCGTAGAAATAGCGGCTGCGGGAAAACCGATGAATGACTTCCTCAATTATACGTTTGAGGAATACGGCGAATTCCCGAGTAGATGTTAATAGATTTGCTAGTTCAATGGATAGAACGGGGCTCTCCTAAAGCTCAAATCCGGGTTCGATTCCCGGGCGAATCACAAAAATAATTATTGCAACCATGAAACACTTTTATTCATTGGCGAATCACATTCGAATCGGTTTGCTGCTGGTTACGGCTTGCTGTTGTGTACCGCTGGTCGCTCAAAACGATACGGTGAGCATTTTCAGTCAAGCCTCGGAAGCGGAGCGTTTTGAGACCTCCGAACAGCGTTTTGCTACGGAAGAGACGCGGGAAATGAAAAAGAAACCCGATAGTCTGGTACGTGTGCAAACGACACGAATTGAGTACTTCACAGACACGCTCACACGTATTGTTTCTTCGCCGGATAGCGTGCTCAAGCAACGCGAGGATGTTGTCCGCGCGGATTCATTGGACCGCAGAGGTCATTATATCGAGGCGCATGTGGGGGTCAGCTATGGTGCGTTGGGTTATTCCTTTGCTGACTCGCTGAACACAGTGAACGGCTTTGTGAGCCCGCTTATTCAACTCCAGTATGCTTATTTCTTCCATCAGAACGTAGGTATAGGTATCGGTGCATGGTTTACCGCCACTCGCTCTGACGCGCACCTCGGCGGCACATATACATGGGATGATCAGGAAGATACGGACCTTGAGCAGCATTATACCCATACTTCGCAAGTTATTGAATGGGACGAGCATCAGACAATTCATAACCTCGGTATTCCTATCTCGCTGCAGTTCCAGTGGTTGAATGAAAAACGCACCGCAGGTCTGTTCGCCGCACTAGGTGTCGCGCCGGTGTTTGCTGTGAAGAATAACTATCGCGTAGCAAAAGGACAAGTGAACCACACCGGTTATTATCCCGCATGGAACTTGACGCTGACGGATATGCATGAGTTTGGTGTCAAGGATTATACGGAGGAGGAGTCTGCAAAAGGTACACTGGCAGTCAAGCCGCAGATAACGGTCTTTGCCGACCTTGGAGCACTGATCCCGCTCACCAAACAAATTGATCTTTTCGTTGGCGGTTATTTCCAATGCGGAGCCAACGATGCCAATAAGTCCGAGAAACATGACTTGGGTTGGAAGGACGACAATTATAGTTTTATGGAAGAGTACACCGGTGCTTATGCCCTTTCTTCCGTCAAGCCTTCGCATCCTTATGAAGCGGGTTTGAAAGTCGGTGTTCACTGGCATCATATCAAGCCGGACAAACATACGATAGTTGATTATTACGATTATTTCACACGCCGCGATACAACGGTAGATTTGATGCCGCGCCAAGATACGATTCTTACGGAACGCATCGACACACTTACCCGCGCGCATATTTTGAAAGCTGCAGAACAGGTGGAGAAATTCAATAAGATCTATTTTGAATACGATAGTTATAAACTGACGCCGGAAGCACAGAACTACCTCTCTTCTATTGTGGAAGTGCTGAATAAAGTGCCTGACGCAAAGATATCCATTGACGGTCACGCATCGGCGGAAGGATTAATCAAACACAACGAGAAACTGGCATACAACCGCGCGAAAGAGGTGGCCAAATACCTCATCAGCAAAGGTCTGGATAAGAAACGCGTCATTGTTATAGGACACGGCTCGTTGATTTCCAACGAAGAGAACATTAACCATGAACTCCCGCTTGACCGCCGTGTTGAGGTGAAAGTGGTTCAAAAACAAAGCGATCTACAGAAATAGGAGATAAGACTATGAAAACAACACGTTATATTACATTAAGCCTTTTGATGGCTTTCGCCCTCACCGCCACCGCACGAGATTTTGTGACGGGTGAGACTATCTATTTGTATGCCGATCAAGCGGCGCCACATTCTGACGGATTCGATTGGACGAAAGATGGTGCCAAACTTTTCCTGTACCTGTTCGATGGTAGCGGAGAGAAGTGGCTTACTTTGTCTGCGATTTCGTCGGGAAGCAAAATTTACAAAGCCACATTTGATGCAAACGGCACATATAATAAGATAATAGTCGTTCGTAAAGACCCTGCTACGCCGGCGGCCAGTTGGGATGGGACGATTTGGAATCAAACATGCGATTTGGTAATCCCGGAATATAAGAACTGCAACTATATTAACAAGTTTTGGCCGAACAATAATTGTGATAACCCTTATGCAGAATGGAAAACTTATACTCCGGCTACTTCAACCATTCCTGCAGTCAGCTCCATTAAAAGCAGCGGCGTGACAGAAGAAGTCGTGCATGTTTGTCCGAATGCTGCCGGCGATCCATTTTCTCTGAAAGTCAAACTAAATAGCGGCAAGACGGCATATGTTTATGACGATGTGACGGGACACGGCTGGTTCTATTCCGCCAACGGCACATCATGGACGTCTGCGGATAGTTATGCAGGCGCTATAAGAGATGAGGAGAGCGAGCAAGATCTTGTCCGTAACAATCTTCCCGCATCGTTGCCGTCCGCTTTTTACTATTATTTGTATTCAAATATCCCTTCCGGACGCCGTTTAATCAAAATCATTCCGGATGCAGATTGTACTCTTGATTGCTCTATTACATCTTTTGAGACCGCCATTTCGGCCGTCAATGCCGATGATAATACCTACACACTTGACGGAATGGTGGCTTTCGCAGAGCCGAACGGCAATCTGGTTATAGAATGCGATGGCAAATCCACCACCATCACCTCGCCAAAGAGTCCGCAGTCTTTCTCCCTCGCTAAAGTTCCCGCAGCAACTGTTAGCGGAACGACTACAACGGCAACGGCACACTTTACCGGTAATGCATCCTGTACCAAAACGATTACGATTAATGTACCGAACGCTACAGAAGGTGTAGAGGAAGTGAATGTCGATTCGCTGACCGGCAAAATGATTGTTTTGGTTCCTCAAGATGCAGACCCAAGCAATGATTACGTTTGGATTATAAACGGAGTAGAACACAAAAAATCAGAAGGACAATCCCAGAACTGCACCATTCCGGCCATCAATATTGACTCTACCGCTACCTGCGTATATAAAGAGTATTATCCTGCTTCCGGAACGATGGCGGATATGATGTCTAACGGAGGTTACGAAGATGAAAGTTTCAACTATGGCACGTATGGCAGTCCTAGTACTATCAGTGACTATTATTTCTGGAGATACCTTCCGGCTACTGCTTCTGCCCAGCAGAATTTCTATACAAACGCTACACTCAACCCGAACAACTTAGCCGATAATGGTTTCGCAGTGGTACGCAATGCCAATAATTTCTGGCCTACATATGCGAAAGTGACACCACGAGAAGGAGATAATTTTGCCCTCTTTGATGCAGCTACGGGCGCAACAGGAGGCAACAAACGGGCTTGGTATGCCACCACTGCCAAAAACCCGGATTTGAAACTGAAGAAAGGTACTACATATGTCCTTTCCTTCTGGGCAGCGAATATCAACAACTACGGAGAAATGGAAAATGCGGCGCGATTCAAATTCCGCATCCAATATAATGGCAAAACATGGGAATCCAGTGTATTAGATCTCGGTACAGCGGAATTCCGCAATAATATATGGCATCAGCATTCCGAGACTTTCTTTGCTACGGAAGATTGCAACAACGTGACGATTTCGGTGGTTAACCTCAACACCAATACGCTCAACGTGGGTAATGACTTTGCACTCGATGACATTCAGTTCCACGCCATCAGCAGTTTGTCCACTGTGGTTAAATCGCAGCAGCGATTCACGCTTACGGTCCACGAACCGAAAGTAGATGCATTCACAGCAACGGTAGTGCCGCTATCTTGTGATGCCGAGCCGAACTATACCGTCAAGATGCATGTGGAATACCAGAATCCGAATGGTCAACTCATTATTAAGGATGTGACTACCGGTACGGAGTATCCGTACGATCTGCCGGCAGTGGCTTTCGATACTCCCGCTTCGTTAGATAAAGACATTGTCGTTACGGGCCTCACGCCTGCTACGCATGAATGGGAAGCGTATTTCAAAGATTGGACTACCGCCAAGAAAACGGCTTCTACCGTTTCTCCGGGACAACCGCTCATCGACACAGCGAAGATCGCCTTCAGCGAACCGGGGTGCGATGATCTCTATACTTCGCTGACCTTCGATCTGAATTATACGTACCAGCAAGGCACGTTCACTTATGCTGTAGATGCTCAGGCAGCGCAAACGGCTACATACAACGTCGCAGACAAAGAGCAAAAGACACTCGCCGATTTGAGTTTTGCAAATATCCCGGCAGACGGCAAAAACAATCATATCCTGCATATCTCGTTTGATGGCGCTAATAGTTGCGTCAAAGACTACAACCTACCTGCTGTTCCTTTCTCGCCGGTCATTAATAGCGTGACGGTCAGCGGCGTACCGGATAAACTGGAGTGTAACGATGAGAACTATACTATTACTGTCGTTATCGCCACACCTTACGATGCTACAGGACGAAACATCGTGCTCTTGTATGATGATAATGGTGCGAAAACCAAAACCATTGCCGCAACGGGTACCAGTACTACCGCTTCGCTGACACTCAGTAACATCAACGCTGCAGCGCAGACCATCACTGCGGCATACGAAGCAGCGCCTACTTGCACCAAGCAAAGCGCAGCCTTCACGCCGCCAACACGCACGCCGTGCGAGAAATACGAAGACACTGTTTGCGAAGGGACGAGTTACGACAAGCACGGCTTCTCTATTCCTGCGCCGCCGGTAGGTGTGAATATGTATATTAACAACGGCGACACGTTAGTACTTACCGTTTTGGCCACGCCGTCTATTCAAATTGCTTCGTCTTCCGTCGTCTGTGACAGCGAATCGGATATCCGCTTGGCATTCTCGATAGAAAAAGGTGCTCCGGACTCTTTCGTGATTCGTCTCAACGGAGTGGATTATGATGCTACGGCAGATGGCGCAGAACTCGTGATGTCGCGCCCGACAACGCTTACTCCGGGAAACTATAACGCGACAGTAGCTATCGGTCAGAAAGGCACGGAGTGTTTTTCAACGGCTTCGCTCACTATTCGTATTGATGATTCGCATATCATGTATCGCAAATGGGAAGATGTGCTCTTCATTGACAACTCTTCCAGACGTTATGTCGGCTATCAGTGGTATGAAAACGGCAAAGAACTGGCAGGCGAGACGAAACAGCATCTCTATAATCCGAATGGCCTGCCGGGCACTTATTTCTGTCGCGTGACGGCAGATGACGGCTCTGTCTTCTATACTTGTGAACTGCCGTTTGAGCAAGTGACCCGCAGTCGCGACGTAAGCAACAATCAAGAGCCGGCGCAAGTCATCCGTCAATACCGCGTCAGCCCTCATGTTTATATTGTTCAGGAACAAGTAGGCGACGACATACAAACCCGCAAAATCATCACTCCGTATGAGTAAACCGATATTACCCGCCTTGGCCGTTGACGCCGCGTGTAGCGGCAACCCCGGAGTGATGGAGTTCCGCGGTGTGATTGCTGACACGGGAACGGAAGTGTTCCACCGCGGACCGTTTGTGCAAGGCACGAATAATATCGGGGAGTTCCTGGCGTTGGTGCTCGGCTTGGCGTATATCAAGAAATACAATCTCAATTGGGTCATTTATACGGATAGCGTCACGGCGCTCGCTTGGTTGCGGCAGAAACGATGCAAGACGAAGATCGAATGGAATGCCTCCAACCAAGATCTGTTTCTCATGGTCCGCAAAGCGGAAATGTGGTTGCACGATAATACTTGGACAACGCCTATCTATAAATGGGACACCAAAGCTTGGGGAGAGATTCCTGCTGATTTTGGACGAAAATGACATGTTCTTATTGCAAAATAAAAATTTTTTGACGAATTAGTTGCGTATATTAAAAAAAAGCAGTAATTTTGCATTCGCAAAACCGAAAAGCAAACAAGGTTAAACAATATCAAACAAAAATAAACTTAATTAAACACTATTTTCATTATGACAAAAGTAGCTATTAACGGCTTTGGCCGTATTGGTCGTCTGGCTTTCCGTCAGATGTTTGAAGCTGAGGGTTATGAGGTTGTTGCTATCAACGACTTGACTAGCCCGAAGATGTTGGCTCACCTCCTCAAATACGACACCGCTCAGGGTGGTTTCGCAGGTAAGTTCGGTGAGGGCAAGCACACGGTTGCTTACAAAGATGCTCAACTCGCAGAGGATGGTAAGACCGTTCTTGTTCCGGGTTCTATCATCGTTGATGGCAAAGAGATCACTATCTACGCTGTGCCTAACGCAGCTGAGTTGCCTTGGGGCAAACTTGGTATTGATGTAGTTCTCGAGTGCACCGGTTTCTATACCAGCAAAGCTAAAGCTGAGGCTCATATCCAGGCCGGCGCTAAGAAAGTCGTTATCTCTGCTCCTGCAGGCAATGACCTTCCGACCATCGTTTACAATGTGAACCACAAGACACTGACTCCGGCTGATAAGGTTATCTCCGCTGCTTCTTGCACCACCAACTGTCTCGCTCCGATGGCAGCTGCTCTGCACAAATACGCTCCGATCCAGAGCGGTATCATGTCTACTATCCACGCTTACACCGGCGACCAGATGATTCTCGATGGTCCACAACGTAAGGGTGACCTCCGTCGTAGCCGTGCAGGTGCGCAGAACATCGTTCCGAATAGCACCGGTGCTGCTAAGGCTATCGGTCTTGTTATTCCTGAACTGAACGGCAAACTGATCGGTAGCGCACAGCGCGTTCCGACGCCGACCGGCTCGACCACTATTCTCGTGGCTGTTGTTAAGGGTAAAGACATCACCAAAGAAGGTATCAACGCTGCCATGAAGGCTGCTCAAACAGAGTCCTTCGGCTACACCGAGGATGAGATCGTTTCCAGCGATGTAATCGGTATGCGTTTCGGCTCGCTCTTCGATGCTACCCAGACCATGGTTGCTAAGATTGACGAAGACACCTATCAGGTACAGGTTGTTAGCTGGTATGACAACGAGAACAGCTACACCAGCCAGATGGTTCGCACTATCAAATACCTCGCTGAACTGAAGTAATCACAGAAGGTATAGATTCACGGTATTCCGGAATCATAAATAAAGAGACGTCCAACGGGCGTCTCTTTTCTTATCTTCCCTTGTATGAATCAGCATAATCCCTTCTCGTGTGCCAGTTTCAGCAAGTACGCTTTTGCCGGCTCATATTCGTTGGGAATGATGCCGTCAAGAATAGCATCTTTGATGGCAGCTTTCAGCTCGCCGACGGTAGAGCAGGGTTCCAGATGCAGAATCTCCATAATCTCATCTCCTTTCACGGGCGGTTGGAAATTCCGAATCCGGTCACGCTCTTCCAGTTCCACCATCTTCTGCCGCACCAACTGATAGTTCCGATGGAATCGGGCTTTTTTCTCTTCGTTGCGACTCGTGATATCGGCATCGCAAAGCAGCATCAAATCGTCAATGTCATCACCCGCTTCAAAGAGAAGTCGCCGAACGGCGGAGTCGGTCACCGTGTCTTCAATCAGATTGATCGGTCGCATATGAAGATCCACCATCTTTTTGACGTACTCCATCTTTTCATTTAGCGGCAGTTTCATCTTGGCAAAGATCTTTGGAACCATTTTGGCACCGATATAGTTATGGTTGCGGAAAGTCCAACCGGCTTGCGGATCCCATGCTTTGCTACGCGGTTTACCGATATCGTGCAACAATGCCGCCCAGCGGAGCCATAATTTATCCGATGAATCCGCCAGATTGTCAAGCACTTTGAGGGTGTGCAAAAATACATCTTTATGCCCCCGTCCATCCTTCACTTCAATGCCCTTTAGGGCAGCAAGCTCGGGGAAGATAAGAGGCAGAAGACCTGTCTTGTCCAGCAGAAGCCATCCTTCCGACGGACGACGGCTGAGCATGATCTTGTTCAATTCCTCCGCTATGCGCTCGCGCGTGATAATATCTATACGTTCGCGGTTGCGCGCGATAGCATCGAAAGTCTCGCCATCAAGAAAGAAGCCCAACTGTGTGGCAAAACGAATTGCCCGCATCATACGCAGCGGGTCATCGCTGAAGGTAATATCCGGATTAAGAGGCGTGCGAATAATACAACGTTCCAAGTCGCCGATACCGTCAAACGGGTCAAGCAGCTCGCCATAACGGTTGGCATTTAGACAAATAGCCATCGCATTGATGGTAAAGTCTCGTCGGTCTTGGTCATCTTGCAGCGTTCCGTCTTCCACAATCGGGTTGCGGCTGTCATGTTGATAACTCTCACGCCGCGCACCTACAAACTCCAACTCCAACGCGCCGCGTTTCACTTGCGCCGTGCCATACGTCTTGAAAACCGATAGATGCGCACCTTTGCCAAGTCGCTTGGCTACCGCTTCCGCCAAGGCTATCCCCGACCCGACGACGACGATATCTATGTCCTCGGACTCGCGGTGTAGGAACAGATCCCGTACCCAACCGCCGATGACGTAGCACTCCAGACCCAATTGATCAGCCGTCTCGCCTACCATCCTAAGTGTCGGGTTCTCTATTTTCGGATTATTGACAATCATTACTCTCCAAATCGAGCACAAAAGTACTGCTTTTTTATGAGATATGCAATAAAAAATCAAAAAAATCGCAAAAATATTTGGTCAATTCAAAAAAAAGCAGTACCTTTGCACGCTTTTTTCGCGCGATATGCGCGTACATAAGCATAAATCACTATTATTAACAAAATTAAATTAAGGTTTTACTACAATGGTAAATCATTATGAAGCCGCTTTCGTTTTAACTCCGGTTCTGTCTGAGCCACAGACGAAGGAAGCGGTAGAAAAATTCGAGAATCTTCTCACGCAGAATGGCGGTTCCATCCTGAATCGTGAGGAGTGGGGTTTGCGCCAGTTCGCATATCCTATCCAAGGTAAAAATTCGGGTTTCTATGTCATCCTTCAGTTTGACGTTGAGCCCGCTGTAATCGCTACCCTCGAGACAGAGTTCCGTCGTGACGAGCGTGTATTGCGCTTCCTGACAACGCGTCTTGACAAGTACGCATTCGAGTACGCTGAGAAGCGTCGGGGTAAAAAAGTTCAACCTAAAGAAGAGGAGGCTTAATCATGGTACAGAATGACGAAATTCGCTATCTGACTCCGCAAGGTTCGGATCAGAAGAAGAAAAAGTACTGCCGTTTCAAGAAGAGCGGTATCAAGTACATCGATTACAAAGATCCTGAGTTCCTCAAGAAGTTCCTGAACGAGCAAGGTAAGATTCTGCCTCGCCGCATTACCGGTACTTCGCTGAAGTTCCAACGCAAAGTTGCTCAGGCCGTTAAGAAAGCACGCCACTTGGCTTTGCTGCCTTACGTAACCGACATGATGAAATAATTGTTTAACCCACTAATTGAAAGGAAAGAACATGGAAGTAATTCTTATTCAAGACCTGGCTAATCTGGGTTTCAAGAATGACATCGTTAAAGTACGTGACGGCTACGGACGCAACTACCTGTTGCCGCAAAAGATTGCTATCATCGCTAATGAGAGCAACAAGAAGCAACTCGCCGAGAACCTGAGACAACAGGCTCACAAGGCTGCTAAATTGTTGGCTGATGCCGAGGCACTTGCGGCTAAACTTGCAGAGACCGTAATCGAAGTTAAAGTTAAAGCGAACGAGGACGGAAAGATCTTCGGTACTGTTACCACCCAAAATATCTCCGATGCACTTGCTGCTAACGAGATCAAGATCGACAAGAAAGTGATCACAATCGCCGAGCCGATTAAAGAGGTTGGGGAGCATACCGCACAGGCTCGTCTGCATCGTGAGGTAAAGGCTGACATCAAACTGAATGTAGTAGCTGAGTAATTGTTAAACATTTAAAGAAAGGAAAAAAGCAATGAAAGCTGGAATTCATCCTGATAACTACCGCGTAGTGGTTTTCAAAGATATGTCTGACGGTACTCAGTTCTTCAGCCGTTCCACGGCAGCTACCAAGGACACGATTGAGATTGATGGCGTTAAGTATCCGCTTATCAAGCTTGAGATCTCTAACACGAGTCACCCGTTCTATACCGGCAAATCGAAGCTGGTGGACACCGCCGGTCGTGTGGACAAATTTATGTCTCGCTACGGCAATCGCAACCGCAAGTAATCTTGCGAAGTATTCAAGGGGCGAGCATGTGCTTGCCCCTTGATGTTTATTTATCCGAATAATCAGAAAAATCAGAATAGTATGAAAAACGCAAATCTCTGGCGTGCCTTAGGCCGCAACACAATCATCTCTATCCTCCTCTTCGGAACATTATTAGGGCTTTTATACCTTCTTGAATCTTTTCTCCCCTCCTTTCAGGGAGGGGCTTGGGGTAGGCTTCTTCGTTGGCATGATACCGCGTGGTGCGTCGGAATACCGGCATCTATCATCGGTGTTGCGTATATATTAACGATTAAAGATCCGCAGAACTTCACCGGCTTTTTTGCCGGTATTGTGATGTCCGCCCTGTTGGGTGTACAGTTCACCTTATTAAAGCAATACGACAGCACTTTCCTCTATTTCTTTGTTTTTATTCCCTTCCAGATGATGAGTATCTATAAGTGGAGCCGGGAGAAAGACGACGGCGGGGCAAGCTTCGAACCTAAGTTCCTCGATGTACCGCGGTTTTGGCTGTCAGTTTTCATCGGCTTGGCAGTAACGGCAGGCGATTATTTTATTCAGACTTATATCTTCCAGCACAATGGTTTGGGTAATCACATAGCTGCCAAACTATGCTGTGGACTGATGATCTCGTCTTCGTTCCTCGCCAACTACTGGCTTATCTATCGCAAGACGGATTCATGGTTATACTGGTTCATCTATAGCGTTTCGGGTATTGTCTTCTTCAGTCTGCCCGGAGAGACGCATAATCCGTTCTCCATCGTGCTCTTTGTCTTCTTCCTCGTCATCAACTCGATGGCAGGTATTGCGTGGATTAAGAATACAAAGCCGGAGTTCTATTTCTGGGCAGCACCGTTCTTGGGTAAGCATTAAATGGTTAGAAAGCAAGATACTATATTGCGCGTGGCGGAGCCTACGCAACTAATGGATTTTCTCATCGCTAAGATGGGAGGTATGGCGCGTTCGTCGGTCAAACAATTGCTTGGCCAACGGCGCGTTAAAGTAGGTAATGCTGTTCAGACACGACATGATTTTTCGCTCAAGGCAGGCGATGTCGTGACGGTTTCTTCCGGTCGAGGCAACAGCCAGTTAACCCATCCAAAGTTGCGTATTGTTTATGAGGATGATGATTTGATAGTGGTGAACAAACAACCCGGCTTGCTGACCGTTGCCGCCACGCCGGGAAGCAGTGAGACAACCGCGTATTCTATCTTACGCGCGTACGTTAAAAAACAGAACGCGCGCGCGGGTATATACGTCGTTCATCGCCTTGACCGAGAGACTTCCGGACTGCTTGTTTTCGCCCGTTCACAGGAACTGCAGCATTATATGCGCACCTATTGGCGGGAATTGGTAACGGAGCGCACGTATATCGCGCTCACGGAAGGAGTGCTTGAACCGCGTGAGGGAAAAATAACCACCTGGTTGACTGAGGATAAACGCAACGCCGTTGTTTATTCATCACCCGTTGATGACGGTGGCGATATTGCCATCACAAACTACAAGACGCTGAAAATCAGCAATCAGCAATCAGCAATCAACAATCAACAATGCTATTCCCTCGTAGAACTTCATCTCGAGACAGGGCGAACGAATCAGATTCGTGTGCATCTGGCGAGCAAAGGATGTCCGGTGGTAGGTGATCGTAAGTACGGTCATGGTAATGAGTTCAGCCCTATTGATCGACTTTGTCTGCATGCAAAAGTGTTGGCATTTATACATCCGGTGACGGAGAAAAATGTTCGATTTGAGTCTCCTGTGCCAAAAGAATTCAATTTGCCGTTGAAATAGGGCAGAGATGTCTAAATACGACATTTCTGTGCCCAATAATGCGCGTTTTGTAAACTAAACATTACAAAATTAGATTATTGTGCATTTTTTTATTCATAAAGTTTGCATATTGAAAGAAAAAGTAGTACTTTTGCGGCGTTTTGTTGTCAAAAATACGAGAAGGCATATTTTTTTGTAACAAAATATATATATTAATGTTTAACTTATTCAAGGTATGAAAAAGATTTATTTACTTCTTTTCGCCGCACTTATTTGCTTGACGGCTACAACAGCTTGGGCAGATACAGTGACTAAGGAAGACGCACTTACTTTGGCAGGTTCTTTCTTCGGCAAACAAACAACTCAGGATCCGATCTCTCCTGCAAGAAAAGCTCCGTCGGGAACGACTGAACTTACTCAAGCGGACTATTCGGATTTGAAAGTAGTAGAAATCCCCTCGTCTGTTGAGTCGGATTATTTCTACGTAATCCAGAATGAAGGAGGCGGTTGGGTTATTATGGCTGCGGATGATGCAGTACAACCGATTCTTGCTTACTCTGAAACAGGTACTCTTAGTACGGAAGAGATGCCGGACAACCTGAAATGGTGGCTGGGTAAGTACAACACCTCTATCAAGCGGGTAGTAGAAGCAAAGCAAGTGGCTACTGATGAAATTCAAGCAGAATGGTCTGAACTCCGCAGTGGTCCTCGCAAGGCTTTACAAGCAACGGCAGTAGTAGGTCCTCTTTTGACAACCAAATGGAATCAGGGCGCTCCGTACAACAATCTTTGCCCGACTTATTCCGGATCGAACCGTTCGGCAACCGGTTGTGTAGCAACCGCTATGTCGCAGGTGATGAAGTACTGGGGCTGGCCGGAACACGGTCAAGGCAGCAAGAGTTATTCTTCGCAAGGTTCACATAGCGTTAATTTTGCTAATGCTACTTACGATTGGTCAAATATGCTGGAAAACTATGGTTATAATAACTCTTCCGTTTCGCAAAACGCGGTAGCAACGCTAATGTACCATGCGGGTGTGGCTGTCGAAATGAATTACGGAGCCTCTTCAGGTGCGCAAACTATCGCCATACAGAATGGCAATAACAATTACGCATGTGCGCAGAACGCATTGTGGAGATACTTCAAGTATAATGCCGATTCTATCAAAGGTTACTATCGTAGTGGTGGTTATGGATACTCTTCCTGGACCGATGCGAACTGGATTAACATGCTGAAAACCGAGTTGAACAAGAAACACCCCATCATGTACGCGGGTAGCGGTGATGGAGGTGGTCACAGTTTCGTTTGCGACGGTTATGACAATGCCAACTATTTCCACTTCAACTGGGGGTGGGGTGGCTCCTATGATGGTTACTTTACTGTGAATAATCTTGCTCCCGGTGGTGGTGGTATAGGTAGTAATAATGACAATACCTTTAACCAGGGGCAAGATGTCATTATTGGTATTGTTCCTAATGTAAGTGATAAATATAAAATTACTTATAGTATAACTAATGGTACGTGTGGTACTCCTTCATGGACGCAATCTACCGTAGGGCAAAGCACTACGTTGCCGAATGCAACTCCTAATACTAAATATCTGTTCCTCGGTTGGTCGGATAGGGAAGGCTCCAAGACTCCCAATGTAGGTAAGGCAGGTGATAGTTATACGCCTATGCGTAATATCACATTGTATGCCGTAATCGTTCCTGACGGCTATGTGTTGAATTTCATTCCTACTATTGATTTGAATGCAGAAGTAACGGAACTCGCGGAAGCGGAAGGAGCTCCTTATTATTGGAGTGACTTGCTTGACGAGATTCCTTCATGGAATGGACATGGTACATGTGATGTGGAATCACTCCGTGAGGAAGGAACGGGCGCAGGTATTGAATTGCCTTCTGCCAACAGCGAACCCGGATTTACATTCCAGCAATGGCTCTACCTTTCATCTTCCGGTAATCTGTACATAGCCGGTTATCCGGGCGATCGGGTATATCCGAACAGCAACATGAACTTGTATGGCTACTGGACGGATGACTCAAAGATTTGGGTGGATTACTATTTGACGGGTGTTACCCGGACTTCCGGTCCTGAGGACGGTTGGTTCACGCAAGCTGACGGTTTGACGGCTACTTTCGTGGCGGATGAATATCATGCTCCTTTGGCCGCAGGCAATACCACTGTAACGGTTAAGTCCGGAGAAACGACGATTAACAACTGCACCTCGTTTGCCAATGGCGTGCTGACCATCTCGGTTCCCGGAAACCAGCTGCCGGAAGATGTTACCGTTACCATTAAGGCTACTGAGACATACTCTCCGTGTGCCGCTTATACTTTTGCTTACGCACAAAATAGTTCGTATGGTACTGGTTCAAAAACATTAGGGGCTTATACGTGGAATATTACAGGACATGTATCAAACGGTACATTCCAGGGAGTATCCTCTTCAACAGGAAATGGTGCTAATATAACATATTATTCACGTTTTTATGGTGGTAATAACAGAAAATGTACGGATGTTACCTATACAACAGATAATGCCAATAATTGTCTTGTTAACCAAATAACCATTGAGGCGTATTGTCAAAGGGCTGGCGGAACGTTGGCGGTAATGATTGGAAATGATACTCTTGGAGTAAAGGAATTAACAGCCTCCAATGCCGCTTATTCATTCTCAAATGCAAAAAGGGCAAAAGGACAGGTCAAGTTTACTATAACTAATGCCACGAGTGGACAAAGTTACAGTATCTATGTAAAATCCATCAATATTGCAATGGTTCAACACGTTGATCCGCAGGCTCCTATCAAAGTGAATGTGGATTATGTGAATGCATTGTATCTTGATTATGATGTACAATTTGGCGACGGCCAAAGTAGAGGTGATTTTGATTGGTATTTTGACTTCTATTATACCAACAATCTTACCAACATGCCGTCTCAGACAAACACCCCGTATCCTGAAGTCCTTACCGTTGTTGATGAGACGCCGTCTATGACGACTCTAACCGGTTCATATACCCCGTGGGCATTCATCTGTGATTTGGACGCCAGTACAAGTGTAACCGTTGTAGACGCAGAGAAAGTGACATTTACTTATGTGCGTACAACGACGAAAAACCAAACGACGTATTATGTATATCATGTCAATGCACGTTGGTGGGGCGCTGATGGTCAGGAATATTATATTGATTCGGATGTTTATGCCGATCCGTATAATATTGAGACAGGTGAAGACATTACGCCTACCGGTGATACCAATGCGCGTTTCTACCGTGTAGATTATTATCAACAGAACTTAAACGACAATGGTTATACCTTGTTGGAGTCTTACACAGGTCAGGGCGAGAGCGGCGCAACAATCGAAGCTCCGCGTAATGCTTACACCGGATTCAAAACGCCGGCTGCTAAATCTGTAACATTGGCAAATGGTAACACCAGTGGTAACCCGGCAGTGGTAAGATATGATTACAACCGCCGTACGTATCCTGTTTCCTTCGTAGTAAACAACATTACGGTTCAAACCGATACATTACGCTATGAAGCCGAACCGTCTTATCGTGGCGGTACCCCCGAGCGTGAGGAATCAAATCAATACAGGTTTGAATTCGCAGGCTGGTCTCCGATTATCACGACGGTTAAACAATCTGCAACCTACACGGCGCAATTCAACGCGATACCTATTATTACTGTAACATTCGATGTATGCGGTCACGGTACAGCTCCGGCCAGACAAACCTTGAATGGAGCAGGCAAGGCAACGCGTCCTGCGGATCCATCTGAAACAGGTTATACTTTCGCCGGTTGGTTTACAAGTTTGGAATACAACACCGAATGGAACTTTAATAATACAGTTAATAACAGTATTACGCTCTATGCAAAGTGGACGCCAAACACTCACTCTCTGACATGGAATGCGAATGGCGGTTCCTTGTCCGGTACTTATACTTCCGGAAATGCAGTGGCTTACGGAACAGCCATTACTGCACCGACAGCTACTTACACAGGTTATACCTTCGCAGGATGGGGTGCAGATATACCTTCTACCATGCCGGATAATGACCTGAGCTTTACTGCTCAATGGACGCCGAACACGAACACTCCGTATGTGGTTAAGCACTACAAACAAGATCTGAGCGGTTCATTCTCGATCCTGGCAGAAACGGAGAACTTGACAGGCACAACTGCAACTAACGTAACTCCGGCAAGAAAGAGTTACACCGGTTTCGATGCTCCTGACGCGCAAACTGCAGCCATCGCCGCCGATGGGAATTTGGTTATTACTTATAATTACACGCGTAAGAGCTATGAGCTCGTTTGGGATGCAGCTGGAGGCAATATTGCCGGAAATGCACATACCAGCGGTCTTACGAAGTATGAAGCACCGATTACTGCTCCGGCTAACGCGAATGTAACGAAGACAGGTTATAACTTCACCGCTTGGAATCCGACGCCGGCAAGCACTATGCCTGCAGCGAACACAACCTATACGGCTCAATGGAGCATTAAGACCTATACCATCATCTTCACTTCTGAAGATGAAAATAAGGGTACGGTTAGCGTGACGGCAGGTTTGAAAGCTAATGACTTGTATGAGTATGGCGACCAGGTAACAATCA
Organism: Paludibacteraceae bacterium; assembly: GCA_017649925.1. Taxonomy (GTDB): domain Bacteria; phylum Bacteroidota; class Bacteroidia; order Bacteroidales; family Paludibacteraceae; genus Colicola. Next base: position 63,250 of record JAGCFX010000031.1, read on the forward strand.
ATGCTACACCTGAAGCAGGTTACAGTTTCGCCGGTTGGAGTGACGGCAACAACAATGCACAACGCACACTGACCATCGGTGTGGATGTTACAAATTCGTTGGTAGCTAACTTCTCTGCAAATACCAATACTCAGTACATTGTTAAATTCTGGAAACAGAATATCCTGGATGACGAATATACTGAGCAGACTCCTGCCGAGTATGCGTCCGGTACAACCGGCGAACAGACAAACGCGTTGGCAGAAGCCAAGGTATATCCGGGCTTTGAACGCTTGCCATTTGATGAGAAGATTATCGCAGGCGACGGAAGCACTGTAGTAAATATCTACTACAACCGTCTGACCTTCCCAATCCGCTTCTTGAACGATGGCGATGAGCTGCAGAGTGAGAATCTCCGTTTCGGTGCTACTCCTTCTTACAAAGGAGCAGAGCCGACCAAAGCAGCAGATGCTCAATATACCTATAGTTTCAAGGGATGGGAGCCTGCAATCGCTGATGTTGAGAAAGAACAAGATTATGTAGCTACGTTCAACCAGACTGTCAACAAGTATGACATCAGCTTCGATGCCAATGGCCATGGTTCCGCTCCTGCGACTCTGAACCTCGCCTACGGCAGTAAAGTAACGAGGCCTGCAGACCTGAGTGAAACAGGTTATACCTTCGGCGGTTGGTTTAAAGAAGCAAGCTGTGCAAACGCATGGGACTTTGATAACGAAGTGGTTACCGGTGCACAAACCCTCTTCGCTAAGTGGACTATCAATATCCACAAAGTAAGTTGGGATGCAAACGGTGGTACTATTACCAGCACGAACCATACAGTGGGCAATGCTATCGAGTTTGGTACACCTATTGTAGCTGCAGTGGCAGAACGTGAACACTATACCTTTGTTCGCTGGACGCCGAATGTGCCTGCAACAATGCCGGATAATGATTTGGCATTCGTAGCACAATGGGTTGAAACCGGTGATACCCCATACGAAGTTCATCACTTCAAGCAGAACTTGAACAATGATGGATACACCGAAGTAGAGGAAGACAAGCAGGAACTGCAAGGCGCTACAGGTGCAACTGTGACTCCGGATGTCAATGAGTACGAAGGATTCAGATCCCCGGATCCGCAGAGTGGTACTATTTTGAATGATGGTTCTCTGAATATCAACTATTATTACACACGTAACAGCTACAACCTCGTTTGGAATGCAGATGGCGGTGTATTGGTTGACAACGGCTACACTCGCGGTTCTGTGAAGTACGAAGCTCCGATTACAGCACCTGCCGACCCGACTCGCGAAGGTTATACCTTCCTCGGTTGGGATAAGACTAAACCGGCTACCATGCCTGCAAGCGATTACACGCTGAATGCACAATGGCAGATTATCAGCTTTACGGGTATCCACTTCGAGTCGAACAATACAAGTTGGGGTACAATAGTGGTTGATCCGCAGCAAGATAGTTATAACTACGGAGACAACATCACGATAACCGCTAATCCAAGTGATGGTTACCACTTCGACCATTGGAGCGATGATGCAAATAACAGCACCAATCCGCGTACTGTTGCAGTGGGCAGTGAAGTAACAAGCGGATTTACTGCTATCTTCGCGCCGAACACTAACACCCAATATACCATCCGTCACCTCAAAGAGGCTCTGGACGGAAGTTGGGAGCAAGATGGTGCAGATATTGTGAAGAACGATGGTATAACGGGCGAGTCCAAGACTGTTGACCCGAATACGTACACCGGCTTCAGAACACCTTCGGCTCAATCAATCAAGATTGCCGGTGACGGAAGTACCGTATTCGAATACAAGTACGAGCGTTTGGCATTCAAACTGAGTTGGGATGCTGACGGTGGTGAGTTCACCAATGAAGGCGAATACACGAAGGGTGACAATATCAAGTTCGACGCTCCGATTACGAAGGCTCTGGTAGAACGTACAGGTTATATCTTCAAAGGATGGAATGTTGAAGGTGGCGAACCGGAGACCAAGATGCCGGCACATGCTCTCGCATACAAGGCTATTTGGGAGGCAGAGAAGTACAACAACATCAGCTTCCAGTCTGAGGACGAGGAGAAGGGATTCATTTCCGTTGATCCGGTTAAGAATGAGTATAGCTATGACGAGCCAGTAGAGATCTCTGCTACGGCCAATGAGGGTTATACTTTCGCAGGCTGGCAAGATGCTGATGGTAACGTGATTAGCACCGATGCTACGACAACCATCACCATCACGGCTAACACCGGCAGTATAACTGCAGTCTTCACGGCTAACACCAATACGAAGTATATTGTACGTCGCTTCTTGCAGAATATCGATGATGATAACTTCACGCAATTGGATGAAACTGAATTGACCGGAACTACAGGCGCGACTGTAAGTCCTGCAGTAGAGGAAATCAAAGGTTTCACGGCTCCTGAAGTTCAATCCGTAGCCATCGCAGGTAATGGTAGCACAGTTATCGTTTACGAATACACGCGTAACAGCTACAACCTCGTATGGGATGCCAACGGCGGTAACCTGCTTGACAACGGTCGCACAGAAGGTTCCGTACGCTTCGGCAAAGAGATTAAGCCAGCTGAGGTTGAGTGGATCGGTCATATCTTCAAAGGATGGGATGCCGAGATTCCTGAGACTATGCCGGATAAAGACTTGACTCTTCTTGCACAGTGGGATAAAGAGCAGATTTCAGGCGTTACCTTCTCCAGCAGCGACGAGAACGCAGGTAGCGTAACCGTTAGTCCTGCTAAGGATACCTATGAGTATGGCGACCAAGTGACTATTACCGCAACGGCTAATGAGGGCTATACCTTCAGCGGTTGGAGCGATGGCAGTCAAGACGGTAACCCGCGTACCTTCACTATAGACGGTGATACGACTATCCAGGCAATCTTCATCCCGAATACGAATACGAAGTATGTAGTACGCGTCTTCCTGCAGAACATCGAGAACGATGAGTTTACACTCAGCAGCGAGGAAGAACGTACCGGTACAACAGGAAATGAGATATCTCCTATGCCTGAGATCTTTGAAGGATTTACAGCTCCTGAGGCTCAAGTAGCAAACATCGCAGGTAACGGTAGCACGGTTATTGAGTATCGTTACATCCGTAACAAGTACCTGCTTGTTTGGGATGCCAACGGCGGTGAGTTGAGCGGCGAGTTCACGAAAGACAGCGTGAAGTTCGAGGCTCCGATTATCGCTCCTACAGCTGCACGCGAAGGATTTAACTTCCTTGGTTGGGATGCTGAAGTTCCTCAAACAATGCCGGCAAGTGACCTCACACTCGTTGCACAATGGGAAGAGGCGCAAGGTATTGAGATTGTACTGGACGGAAGAACGATTGTAGGACCTCAAGGCTTGCGTATCTATGACTTCAACGGTCGTGATGTAACAGGTCTGAACGGACAACTCGGTAGCGGTCTCTATATCATCGTTTCGAACGGAATGGTAGAGAAGATAATCATCCGATAACCGATCTTCCGAATATCAGAAAGGTGGCGCGTAAATAAAACGCGCCACTTTTTTTGATGCAAAACTTGCATATCTCAAAAAAAAGCACTACCTTTGCAGCACCAAATTTAATTGCTATGAGAAAATCAGTCATACTTGTCTTTTGTACCCTGTCTCTTTGTGCCATAACTGCCGCCCCTCGTCGCGTGCACACGATTGGCGACAGTACGATGTCGGAATATAAACCGGCTGCTACTCCCAAACGTGGTTGGGGAATGTATCTGCAAGCATTCTTTAATACCGACTCCGTAGAAGTGAACAATCGTGGCAAATCAGGTGCTTCTACTCGTACGTTCTATGAAACGGATAATCTCTGGCCTTCCGTAAAGGCACAGTTTCGCTCTGGTGACTATCTTATTATCCAGTTTGCGCACAACGACGAGAAATGCAAAGGAGAGGATGTGTATGCGCAGAATGCCCAATTGCGCGCAGAAGGCAAGGATACACTGACCGATATGCGTGGCACAGAGCCGAATACAACGTATAAAGAATACTTATTCAAGTTTGTCAACGAGGCGCGAGCACATGGCGTGACCCCCATTTTGATGTCGCCTATATGCCGTGCGTATTTTAAAGATGGCAAGATTAACGACGAGGGTCGGCATAAACTGTCCGGCACGAAGGAGTTGAATAGTAAGGAAGCGGCGAGAGTGCTTAGACCGAAAGGCACATTCGATAAAGATTATGTGCGTTGTATGCGGGAGGTGGCGGAAGATATGTGGGTGCCCTTCCTCGACATGACGGCTGCCAGCGAGGAATTATACGAGCGAATAGGGAAGGATTATTGTATGGCGCATTATTTTAACTGCGGTGACAAAACCCATACTTCTGCCGAAGGAGGCATGGCTATTGCCACGTTGGCCTATAATCTTATTGCGCAGGAGCCTCTGCTGCAAGAATTGCAGTCGTGGACAGTCTTTCCTTCTCAACAGGAATATGCTGCTTATGCGCAGCAAGTAGAAGAGAAAGGCAAGAAAGCGGCTTTTGCGGCGAAAGGAACGCCGTTTGAATTGGAGATGGAAGAAGTAAGGTTACAGAATTTGGAGAGAGTTAAGAAGGGATATTTGCCATTAGATGACCTTTGGCCTGCAGGTGAGATTGATGAGGTTGCCAATCGTTATGTTGAGTACAAAATGAGTGCAGAGAAAAAAGGGAAAGGATTGGTGATTGAAAGGATAACATTACCGCTATGCGCCAAAGGCGGTGCAGGAATGAATATTCATATCAATTACGGTTTTGGAGATCAGTTCCGCGGTGTAACTACTATATATGAAAACACGGCGCTACCAAGGAATAAACGATTGATGGTGGAGTTAGATCAACCAATTCTGGTTCCTGCAGGCGAGACGCTATATCTCCGTGTGCTTCCTTGGTATGATTCCAATGGAAAGCCGCAGGGAAAGAAGTACTTGCAGTTAGGTACGCTGAAAATTACCGGAAAGAAATTGCAATAAAAAAGCCGCTCGTCTGAGCGGCCTTTTTATTAGTAACTAGTGCGCTGCGTGGCAGCGTAACTGATTTTCAATGCGTATGCACGACGGAGTTCCTGCTTGATGTCTGCAATGACACCCATGCGGGTTTCTTTGTCAGCTTTGATGGAGACTGTCATCAATCCTTGCTCACTCTCTTTCATAGACGAACGCTCATTGACGATATATTCACCAATCTCTTTCGTCTCGGCGAAAGCGTCATCAAGTTGGATACGCGTTTCTGCTCCATACTGCTTGCGGAACTCTGCGGTCGGCGTACCGACGTAGATATAGCGCACGAGGGATTTCTTCTCCAGTTTGGTGAGCTCCGTTGCCTGCGGGTTCTTGAACTGCACCTTATAGCTTACCTCCTTCATCGAAGTAACAGACATGAAGAAGAACAGCAGCATGAAGATGATATCTGGGAGAGACGACGTATTAAGCGCCGGCATCTCACGTTTCTCATTTCTACGTATCTTTGCCATATCAGTTTCCTCCGTAGTTTTTAGGTTCTGCCTCCGAAATCTTCTGAGGATATACTTTCTGCACTTGCTTCTGTTGATCCTCGTCTAATTCGTTGTAAGCCTTATGGAAATACTTTTGCGCGCACTCTTCACGCAATTCATTATACGCCGCAACGAGTTCATTCTGAACGTCCAGATAGGCCTGGTATTGCGTATCCACATCGTTCTGGACGGATATCACGTGATCCTTGGTATAGCGAACTACGCCAATCGGAGCACCGAAATCCTCCTCGAATAACTTCGGATAATAATCCGCATCGTTCTCATTCTTAATGAACTCTTTAGCCCTCTCTCGGAGTTGCTTCACATCTATCAACTGGCCTTGCACCATCAGTTGGTTGGCGGAGTTAATCTTTACAACCAACAGGTTGCGTTTGTTAATATCCTTATCCTCTACTTTTTGATCAGGAGGAATAGGGGCAGGCAGACGGCGAGCCAGTCCTTGGTTTACATCCATAGAGGTGGTGACCAAGAAGAAAATCAGCAACAGGAACGAGATGTCGGCCATAGAACTGGCGTTAATCTGTGGGATTTTCTTTGCCATGATAAATGTGATTTACTTCGACAGTCTTTTGGTATATACATAACCCCAAATCATTGTACCGATAGTAGCAATGATGAGGAAATAGCAAGCATAGATAACAGCGTCGGCGAGTTGTGCCCAAGCGCCTTCGTTATCCGTACCTTCGTAACCTACGATATGGATTTTCTCCGGGCTACCGAGGAACCAGCAGAGGCAAGCCAACAGAATGAATCCGCAAACCACGCCCAGCGTCATATACGCTTTGCGGCGGTTGGTCTTCCAGTTGTTAGCGAACTCTACACAAACCACCGCGAGGGTGATCAGAACGACCAGTCCGACAAGGATGTAAACCCAGATGAGGAAAGCATCGGTGAAACGAGGGATATCCAGAAAATCACCGGCTACCTCCAGACTACCGTTGGCACCGCCGAGGAAGAACAACGCGATAAACACGATGCCCAGCGCCAACAGCGACCATAAGGTAATCTTTGGTAACATTTTATAATTTTTCATAATTGCTCAGAATTTAAAAATTAGAATTCAGAATTCAGTTGTCAGAATTCAGTTATTTTTTCTTCTTCTGGGCAGCGTCGAACTCAACTACGATGTCAAGCAAGCTAATCGAGCTGTCCTCCATCTCATTCACCAGACCTTCGATGAGGCTGAGGATGTAGTTGTAGAACAACTGCAGAACAATTGCAATAATCAAACCGAGCAACGTGGTCAACAAAGCGACCTTGATACCGCCGGCAACGACTGTAGCGGAGATATCACCAACTTGTTGGATCTTATCGAAGGCAGCGATCATACCGATAATCGTACCCAAGAATCCGAGAGACGGAGCGATAGAGATGAAGAGCGAAATCCAAGACAGGTTTTTCTCCAACAGACCGAGTTGAACGCCACCGTAGGAAGCAACGGTCTTCTCAACTACGTCAATACCTTCGTCATAACGGCTGAGACCTTGATAGAAAATCGAAGCCACCGGTCCGCGAGTATTGCGGCAAACGTCCAAAGCCTTCTCAATTCCACCCTCTTTTAGAGCAGCCTCAATATTAGCGAGCAACTCCTTTGTGTTGGTCTTACTCAACGATAGATAAATAATACGCTCGATACACAGAGCCAGACCAAATACCAAAGTAACGAGAGTCAGAGCCATGAAGCCCGCGCCACCTTCGATAAATTTAGTCTTCAGCGTTTTGTGAAGAGCTACCAAGCCGCCGGCTTCCTCAGCAGGAGCCTCAGCTACTTCTTCTGCTGCAGGAGCAGCTTCGTCTACTTGTTCAGCAGCAGCCTCCTCTGCAGGAGCAGCTGCATCTTGTGCCATCATCACTGCGCTGCCAAAAGTCAGCATAGCCAGCACTGTAAGGGTTGCAAATACTTTTTTCATGAGATAAAAAATTTGTTAATTAAGTTAATTTAAAAGCAATCTTTGCGGAGAGACGGGGATTCGAACCCCGGAAACACTTTTGGCGTTTACACGCTTTCCAGGCGTGCCTCTTCAACCACTCGAGCATCTCTCCAATACGCATGCGCGCATTTTCGGCTACAAAATTACTGCTTTTTTGCGACATACGCAAATTTTTTATAAAAAAAATGCAGATTTTTGTTAAAACCTGCACTTTTTATAGCTTGCCGTCTTGTTATTTCACGGCCTCAATGTGGAAGGTGTACACCTTCCGTTTTTGAGTGTAATTATCCTCCTTCGGCAATGTTTCTGTATGATCCAAGATGGCCTTTGTGGGATCTTTGAGATCAAACGTCAATCCTAAATCATCGCAGAAATTCGGGATTTCAATGTTCGTTTCATTCCCATTGTCCTCTACTTGATATAGGCTGAGCAATGCATAGTTTCCTAAATCTTGTCTCATGTACCATCTGCATTCTGCATATATTTGCCCACCGGCAGTTTTCATCAGGAATGTGCTGTCTTCAAAGAAGCGAAGTGTGTAATTTTTTAGCAAATTAACTTGTGTGTCAATTACTTTTTCGACGGCCTCTCCGTTCGCATCGTAATCCGCGACAAAGGCCCCGTTCCCGTTGTATTTTCCCTGTGTTTCAATGGTAATAACGGTGTCTGAGACAATTTTCCAAGGGTACTGTGCCAAGTGTTCTTCATTCGTTTTCGGCAGGTCGGGCAATTCATTGATGCGTGTGTAAATGGTGTATTCGTTCAATAGCGAATCATAATCATTAGGCCGACATAATACCAAACGGCTCTCCTCCAGCAAATTGATTGTATATTCTCCTTCCGGCGACCACCAAACAGCATGCGAGACTTCCCGGGAGAAAGCGATTTTATCGCCTGTAATTGCCCATTTTCCTTGCTCTTTTACCAACCCATCATAACTATAATAATCATAGTAAGTATAACTCTTGTCCCCATTGAGTTCAAGGTAATAACCGCTACCGCTATCTTCTTTCGAATAGTCATATGCTCCAACCGGAGCTACAGAATCTTTGTGAATGGTTGCCATGGCTGCAAATCTCCAAATACCGATGAGGTTTTCTTCGTTGATTTTGACCGCATCTTCCGGGTTGCCTTCAGTCCATTTCTCGAACCATTCTTCCGTACCCGTTTGATTCTCCGGCTTGTTTGGGTTATCCGGATCGTTTGTCTTACACGACATCATCATCGGCAACACGATTGCTGCCATGATGGCGAATTGGAATAGTTTTTTCATATGATTAAATTTTTAAGTATAGTTACGTATGTAATCTGCTCGCAAAGTTACTGCTTTTTTATTATATGTGCAAGAAATTCGGATATTTTTTGTTTATTTTTCTTCATTTTAGTCCGAAAAGGCGCTTTGCGTTCGCATTTGTTGCCGCAATTATCGTATCTATAGAGCAGTTATACACTTGCGCCAGTCGTTCAGCGACCAGAATCATCAGTCGACTTTCATTGCGTTCTCCGCGATGGGGTGTGGGCGCCAAATACGGACCATCCGTTTCCAATACAATGCGTTCCATTGGCACTATTTCCAGCGTCTCGGATAGTTTGCAATTCTTAAATGTCAGCACGCCTCCGATTCCTAAATAAAGACCCATGTTCAGTATCTGTTGTGCCGTCTCTTTGCTGCCGTTAAAGCAGTGTATCACGCCGTGAACATGCGCTTCTTTTAAGATTTTTAACGTATCTTCCGTCGCTTCGCGATTATGAATCATCACCGGCAAATCCAACTCTTCTGCCAAAGCCAACTGCCGTTTAAAGACTTCTTGCTGCGCGTCTTTGAAAGTAATGTCCCAATAATAATCCAAACCGATCTCGCCAATGGCGACCAGCTCTTTTCTGTTTTCGCGGATTGCTTTTTCGATAATAGCCCATTGTTCCTGCCAATCGGCTTTCACATCCTGCGGATGAAAGCCCAAACCGGCATAACAGTACCCGGGATATCTTCGACAAAGATCCAGGATTCCCTCGACGGACATAGCATTCACGCCCGGCACAATCATAGCCGTGACGCCACATTCTTTCTGCCGCGCAATCATCGCTTCGCGGTCTGGTGCATAAGCCTCCTCGTCCAAATGTATGTGCGTGTCAATCATCGTGTTAAAATACTGCTGTCTCCGTAACTTAAGAATCGGAAATCATGGCTCAGCGCGTAGTCGTAAATCGTTTTCCAATCGCCATTGACAAAGGCGCTGACAAGCAAAAGCAATGTTGATTGCGGTTGATGGAAATTGGTAATCAACTGATCTACAAGGTGGAACTGATATCCTGGTTTAATCATAATCTGCGTTTCGGCATGTAAAGTGTCCAAACCGGTTGCATCGAGGTAATCGACAATCGCTAGCAGCGCCTCCTTGACACTTAATGTATATTCTTTTTCGTAAGGTTCAAATTGGCTGACAGAGGGATTCTCCGGATGGCAACCGATGAAATAAAGGCTCTCGAGTGTACGCATACTGGTTGTCCCGACCGCCACAATCTTGCCTAACTTCCGGATGATATGCTCAATCGTTGTTTTTGGCACGGCGAAAATCTCCGTATGCATCGTATGCTCGTTGGCATCGGCCGTCTTGACCGGCAGGAAAGTGCCTGCGCCCACATGCAATGTCACTTCATCCGTTTCAATTCCCTGTTTGCGCAGCTCGTGTAATACCTTGTCCGTAAAATGCAAACCGGCTGTAGGCGCGGCCACTGAACCTTTGATGCGTGAATAAACGGTTTGGTAGGTTGTCTTGTCGCTTTCTTCGGTTTTGCGGTTCAAATATGGAGGAATAGGCAGTTCGCCGATGGCATCCAAAATCTCGGCAAAACTAACGGAGTTATTACCCCACGCAAAATGAATGGCGTAGGTATTTCCGCGTTGTTCGCCTTTGCTAACGCGAAGGGTTATTTGCAAACTCTCAACGCTCAACTCTAAGTCTTCTTCGTGCCATTTCTTGGCATTGCCCACCATACATTTCCATGTACAACCGATGGTTGAACTCAGCGATAGTTGATAGTCATGTGGCGTTAATGGCTCCAAACAGAACACTTCTATTCGCGCGCCGGTCGGTTTATGAAACTCCAGTCGTGCCTGTATTACGCGCGTGTTATTATATATAAGGAGTGAGTGGGGCGCAATATAATTGCCCACATTGTAGAAACGGTCTTCGCTTACATTCCCGTCGCGATAGACCAGCAGTTTGCTGTGGTCTCTCTCCGTCAACGGATACTTCGCAATCCGTTCATCTGGCAAGGGATAGTTATAATCAGCTATGTAGATGGGCTTCATTGCGTTTTCCTTGAAATAGTTCGTATTGGTTAAACTGGCAATCGAGTTCGCCGTTTAGCAGTTTCATTTTTTTGCTCGGTTTGAGCCCGATGCATTTCATGGCAGCGGCATTGGATGATATAATCCAAGCTGTGGCGCCCGTAAACTGATGCTTGAGTGCGGTGCCGATTTTGCCGTACAGATCTTCCATGTCTTTGTTGGAAGCCAGTCGCTCGCCGTAAGGCGGGTTGATCATTACCAACGCGTTTCCCGTTTGTGCTGTTTTCAACTCTTCCATTCGTACTTGACGCAACTCCACATCATGTTGTACGCCCGCCGATTTGATATTTCTTGTGGCTTGTTGGATAGCGAAGAACGAAGCATCGGAGCCGTAAATCTTATGCGTGAACTCCCGTTCTTGCGAGTCATCATTATAGATATCGTTCCATAGGTCAGCATCAAAGTCCGGCCATTTCTCAAAAGCAAACGATTTGCGGAAGATGCCGGGCGCTATATTTCGTGCGATGAGTGCCGCCTCGATAGGTAGCGTTCCCGAACCGCACATAGGGTCATAGAAATTCGATTGTCCTCTCCAGCCCGCCATGAGCAACATACCTGCCGCCAGCACTTCGTTGATAGGCGCTTCAGTCGTCGCTACGCGGTATCCGCGTTTGTGCAGACTCTCGCCGCTACTATCCAAAGATACAGTCACTTGGTCGTTGGCAATATGGATATTGATAAGCAAATCCGGATTCTCCGTATTCACATTAGGGCGTTTGTTGGTCCGTTCATTCCAATAATCGGCAATCGCATCTTTGACGCGGTATGTCACGAAACGGCTATTGCGAAAATTCTCACTATATACGATGGTATCAATAGCAAACGTACTATCGACTGTCATATATTGGCTCCAGTTCAGTGTCTTTAATTGCGAGTAGAGGGATTCCGTGTCCTTGGCTTTGAAACTTGCGATGGGCACCAGAATACGCAACGCGGTGCGTAAACATAAGTTGGCGCGATAAAGCAAAGCCTTGTTCCCCATAAAAGAAACGGCTCGTCTTTCGATGAGCACGTCATTGGCGCCTAACTCAATCAGTTCTTGCGCTAATACTTCTTCCAGACCTTTGAATGTCTTGGCAAGCATAGAAAAGTTGTTAGTTGCGGAAAGAGAGGGATTCGAACCCCCGGTACGTTTCCGTACTTCGGTTTTCAAGACCGACGCAATAGACCACTCTGCCATCTTTCCTCAATCGCTGAAGGGCGATATTTTTCTCGAGCATAGGGCTCTCGATTAAAAATCGGGCACAAAGGTACTGTTTTTTTTTGAGATGTGCAAATTTTTGCCGATTTTTTGTGATTTATTTCTTTATTTGGAAGGGGAAGGAACCAATCAAGTCGCCGTCGCAGAAGAAATCGATGGTATAGAATCCGCTTTCTACTTTTTCTTCCTCATCCAGCGTGCAGTAGCATGTGCCGTTGTATGCTTCGCCGGCATACTCAATCTGCTGCATGAGCGTGTAAGGAATCTGTCCACTCTCGAAGGCAAAAGTATGTGCTTCGTTCTCGCCAAGCAGATTGCCGCGCGGGTCAATCACGCGGGCGTAAACATTCTTCATGCCCGGCTTGCAGGTAATGTTCTTCGCAATAACGAAATCGAACTGCAACTTACGAATGTTAGCCGCCATCTTGGTCTTATGGTTTGCTTTGTTGAGTGTGGTGAGAGTGCAGGATGTAATCTCCAGCATTGAGGCGCGACTGACAGTTTCCGTCAACTCTGTGTTGGCTTGCGTGAGTTGTTCGTTGCGCGTGCGCACCTGTTGGTTCTCTTGACGTACTTGCTGGTTTTCTTCGGTCAGTCGCGCATTGGTGGCGTTGAGGCTGTCTATCTGTCGCACATAGTCTTTGAGCACCGCGCGAGTAGTTGCCAACTCTTTTTTCAACTCCGCTATACGGCGTGCGTTGGATGCTTTGGTTTGGCGCAACTCTTCCAACAAATCTTGCACGCGTTGCTGTTCGCGCGTCAACAAGTCCTGCAGACTATCATTGCGAATATCCAGATTCTGGTAGCCGTCGAATTGAATTGCCAGGTCCTCGTATTCTTCCTGTAACTCCTCTTTCTCCAACTCCATCTGCTCCACAATCTCATTCAATTCCTGGCGTTGCGACATGTTCCAGTAAACCAACCCGCCGATGATGGCGAGCAGTATGATGACTAATACCCAAATAAATACCTTATTTTTCATTACAATAATGGGATTACTTTTTCCAATTGATTACTTCTACTGCCTTTCAGCAAGATGGTATAACCGCTTATCGGCTTATCTTTTAAAAATTCGTAGAGTGCATCTACGTTGTCGAAGATCGGGTAGGGCGCTGTGGTCGTTTTGTATTCCTCGCCGACCAGCAGCACTTTGTCCGCTTTGCGTTCCAATAGCATGTTCACGATGTTTTGGTGCTCCAAATGGCTATACTCGCCTAGTTCCCGCATCGCGCCGAGGATATAACAATTGCCTTTGAAGGCATTGATGGCTGCGGTCATGGAAGTTGGGTTTGCATTATAAGCATCAATAACCACCGTGTTTCGCTCCGTCTGCATCAACTGTGAGCGGTTGTTGGAGGGCACATAAGCACGGATGGCTTGCAGTGCCTGCTCGTGATGCACACCAAAATACTCGCCCACGCACAAGGCTGCTGAAACGTTCTCTGCGTTGTAACCGCCCACCAGATGTGTGCCTTCGGGCATCGTACCGGTCGTGTAACCGACCGTCTTCAGGTCAGCTGCCATTTGTGCAAGATAGGGATTGTCCGTATTGCGGAAACAGAATCCGCCGTGTGCACGCAGGAAATCGTATAACTCCGCTTTTGTCCGCATCACGCCTTCAAACGAACCGAAACCCTCCAAGTGTGCGCGCCCTACATTGGTGATAAGACCGAAGTTAGGCTCCGCTATCTCCACCAGTTCTTTGATGTCGCCCGGATGACTTGCACCCATCTCCACAATCGCCATCTCGTGCGCACGCGTGATACTCAATAAGGTCAACGGCACGCCAATCTGGTTATTCAGATTGCCTTGGGTGTAATAGAGTTTGTATTTGGTGCTCAGCACCGCTGCGCAGAGTTCTTTGGTCGTCGTCTTTCCATTAGTGCCGGTGATGCCGAGAATAGGCAGACCTAACTCACGCCGCCAGGCACGTGCAAGCTCCTGCAAGTCACGCAGAGCCTTCTCACCGCAGATGACATATGCTGCACCGTCACGGCGAGCCTGGTCTACGAAATCATTCCCGTCAAAATGCTCGCCTTTCAGCGCCACAAACACGCAACCCGGTACCACCTTTCGGCTGTCCGTTGTCACATTCAGCGACTCTTTGCCGGCTATCAAAAAACTCCAATCCATCTTTGCTATTCAAAAAAGCGTGCAAAGGTACAAAGAATTTTGCATATATGCAAATAATTGAGGAATTTTCTTGCATATGTCAAAAAAAAGCAGTACTTTTGCGGCAAATTTGTCAGAGGTATGAATACGATCTTATGGGTAGACGATGAGATAGACTTGCTACAACCGTACATCATCTATCTGAAAGGGAAAGGCTACGAAGTAGTCACCGCCAGTAACGGCGAAGATGCGATAGAGGCATTCGGGCATCCGCATTCAACTGCCGGTACGGCTGTTGACATCGTGTTCCTTGATGAGAACATGCCCGGGATGTCGGGATTGGAGACGCTGCAAGAGATCAAACGATTGCATCCGGAAGTGCCGGTGGTGATGATTACGAAGAGCGAGGAAGAGCATATCATGGAACAGGCGATAGGTGAGAAGATTGCCGATTACTTGATCAAGCCCGTCAACCCGAGTCAAATATTGTTGTGCCTCAAAAAGCATATCCATAGCCGTGACATCGTGAGCGAGCAAGTGCAGCAGAACTATCGCCAGGAATGGAGCGACATATCGTATATGATTGATACAGCAAGCACGATAGAGGAATGGCAAGCTGTTGAGCGGACGTTGAGCAAATGGGATATCGAACTGGAGAACTCGTCGATGCGTTCGATGATCGACGACCAGCGCGCGCAGGCAAATGCGGCGTTCAGCAAGTGGATTGCGAAGAACTACGAGTCTTGGTTTGGCAGCGAGCGTCCTGTCATGTCGCAAGATGTGATGAAGCACGCTGTTTTTCCGCTGCTGGACAACGGAGAAAAGGTCCTGTTGTGCGTGATTGACAACTTCCGCTATGACCAATGGAAGACTATCCAGCCGCTGATTAGTGAGTTCTATTCCGTTCAGACAGAAGAGCAATATACATCTATACTGCCAACGGCTACGCAGTATGCGCGCAATGCCATTTTTGCGGGCTTGTTGCCGCTACAGATTCAAGAGATGTACCCGCAATACTGGGTGGAAGAAGGCGATGAGGAGAGTAAGAACCTGCATGAGAAAGAGTTGGTGCAGACGCTACTGGACAGATATCGCAGGCGTGAGAGTTTTAACTATTGGAAAGTGAACGAGAGCGATTTCTGCGAGCGCGTGATTGGTCAGTTGAAAGGCGTGCAGGCGCCGCTGAGCATCGTGGTGCTGAACTTCATCGACATGCTGAGTCACTCGCGTACGGAGAGTAAGATGATGCGGGAGTTGGCGAACGACGAGGCAGCGTATAGAAGTCTGACACTCAGTTGGTTCCGTCATTCGCCGACATATGAGTTGTTACGCCGTGCGGCGGAGTTGGGCTTTACATTAGTATTGACGACGGATCACGGCACAACGCGCGTGAAGAATGCCGTGCAGATCATTGCCGACAAGAACACCAACACTAATATCCGCTATAAAGTAGGCAAAGCGCTGAATTGCAATGCCAAAACCGTGATGACCATCGAGCAACCGAAACGCGTCGGGTTGCCTTGTCCGAACGTGAGCAGCAGTTATATGTTCTGCACGGGTAATGACTTTTTCGCCTATCCGAATCAGTTCAACTACTACGCGCAGTACTACCGCAATACCTTCCAACACGGCGGTATCTCGCTGGAGGAGATGATTATACCGTTGGTAACGTTAGTACCAAAGTCACGATAAACTGTTAGAATGTTAGATTTTATCCTTATAGCCATTACCGTCCTGACATGGAATACCGGTCGTATGGGACAGTATGCGAAGCCTGAGAAGAACGAGGTTTTGCAGTATCTGGTACGGCAGGATGCGGATGTGATCTGTCTGCAAGAGGTTGATGTGTATAAGGATGCGCAGTTCTTGACTTTGCCGGATGTGAAAGCGGCGTTGGGCAAGAAATATCCGTACTCATATTTGGATTTCGCCATCTATGACAAACGTCATCAGTATGGCACGATGGTTTGGTCCAAATACCCGATTATCCACAAACAGAGCATTCATTATAAGACGATAGGAAACATCTCAAACCGCTGTGATATAGTGGTAGCTAAAGATACCATCCGACTGATTAACAATCATTTGGAATCCTATAATTTTATTGCGGAAGATCTGAATGATATGGATAAGTTGAAAGCCAAGTGGCTGCGTGCGTTACCGCTACGCAACGAACAGGCGCGGGTGGTGAGAAAGGAGATTGACGAGAGTCCTTATCCCGTCATTGTAGTTGGGGATTTCAATTCGATAGAGCTGAGTTATGCCTATTGGCATATCAGTCGCGGCCTGCATGACGCTTGGCGTTCCACACATCTATTAGAATGGGGCGGAACATGCGAACACCGCGGCTGGACATTCCGTATCGATTATATCTTGAGTACTGAGACATTGGTTCCTACGGCCTGCGAAGTGGTTGAGACTCCCGGCTCCGATCATAAACCCGTCGTCGCCACATTGGAGTGGTAGGATGCAATATTGACTCGAAGTTGGCTCGACATTGGCTCGAAGTTGGCTCGATTCGATAGTCTCTCGATTCTGTCTCGCCAGTCTGATTTTGACTATACCATCACACTCGTTTTTGGTAGTGATAATTGTCGAACTTGTCAGATTTGGAACTGTCAAGCCGCTGGTTTCCGCCGAGTTTTGCGCGAATGTTATTCCATAGTTCACCGGGTTCACGCCAGTTGGTTTTCTTCCAGTAGAGAATCAGTAGCCATCCGAAGAGCAATCCGCCGAGGTGCGCGAAATGCGCAACATGGTCCGCCGATAGTCCAACAACAGAACCAAGTCCTGCAAAAAGCTCAATGAGCGCATAAATAATAACGAACGTGCGCGCGCGTATGGGCACGGGAATAAAGAGAATATACATCGGCACATCAGGAAAGAGCCAGCCGAAAGCGAACAAGATGCCGAAGACAGCACCGGAAGCACCGATAGTGGTCATGAGGTATGCATATTGCTCCAATGCCGCTGCGCCATACGAAGCACTCATATTACTCAGCATCGCCATCCAGACGAGTTCCTGAATAAGTGCAGCACCAAGACCGCAAACGAGATAATAGATTGCAAACCGCCGAGCACCCCATTCGTTCTCAATCATCGGTCCGAACATCCAGACGGCGAACATATTGAAGAAGATGTGGCTGAAGTTCGCATGAAGGAACATATAAGTGATCGGCTGCCACCAATGAAAAGACTGCGCGGAGACATAATGAAGTCCGCCGATAGTATTCAAATCAAATCCGTACCTCTGCAGGAATGCCGCGAGGAGGAAAATTATAAAATTGGCTATCAAAAGATAGCGCGTAACAGTAGGAATATTGCGCATAACGAGTGCAAAAGTACTAAAAAAAACTGATAAAAACGTGCAAAAAATGCGCCAAATTGTCAAAAAAGCATTTTTTTTTGCAAAAAATGCATTTTTTTTTGCGAAAATGTTTGTTATATCAAGAAAAAGTTGTAACTTTGCAGTCGTATTCCAAAAAGGAAACCAATAGTTCACATTATTAATAACCCAAAAACGTTAAGTTATGAACAAATCAGAACTCGTAAAGGCAGCAGCAGCTAAGGCTGAAGTATCTGCAGTTTTGGCAGCAAAAGTTATCGACGCAGCTATCGACGCTGCAGTTGCAGCAGTTAAGAAAGGCGAAGGCGTACAGCTCATCGGTGTAGCTTCTATCGCAGTTAAGCAACAAGCAGCTCGCAAGGCTAAAAACCCGCGCACAGGTGCCGTTATCAACGTTCCTGCTCGCAAGGTTGTTCGCATCAAACCGGGCGCTAGATTTGCTCTCTAATCAGGCAATGTAGCTTCATAAACGAGTTGCCCATCATCGGGCAACTCGTTTTGTCTGTTTGAAAGGTTAAAAATATGCTGAATATCATTTTATGCGGTGCCCCGGGAAGTGGCAAGGGCACGCAATCGGGATTTATAGTTGAGCATTACGGTTTGCAGCACCTGTCAACGGGTGATGTGCTGCGCGCCGAGATTGCCACAGGCAGCGAGTTGGGCAAACAGATAGACACGCTGATATCTAAAGGCAATCTGGTGCCGGACGATATGATGTACGGCGTGATTGAGAATTATATCGCCAATCTGCCGGCGGATTGCAAGGGAACCATCTTTGACGGTTATCCCCGTACGGTGGCACAGGCGGAGTCGCTGACCAAACTGCTGAAGAAATATAACATGGACGCCATCATGATTGATTTGCTGGTGGACGAACAATTGCTGATTCAGCGCCTGATCGAGCGCGGCAAGGTAAGCGGACGGGCTGACGACAATCTCAATACCATTCGTCACCGCATCGCCGTCTACCACCAGCAGACAGAGCCCATCGCTCATTATTATTTGCATCATGGCAACTATTATGCAGTGAACGGTAATCATATGATGCCGGATGTGTTCCTGCAAATAAAACGAATTATTGACCGCGAGAAATGACCAATTTTATCGACTACGTGAAGATCTACTGCCGCTCGGGAAAGGGCGGCGCTGGATGTATGCACCTTCATCGCGCGAAGTACTTGCCAAAAGGCGGTCCTGATGGCGGCGACGGTGGCAAAGGCGGGTCGATTATATTAAAAGGCAACCGCAATCTATGGACATTGCTGCATCTGAAGTATCAGAAGCATATCATGGCCACGGATGGCGGCAAAGGCGGTCAAAGCCGTTCATTTGGCAAAGATGGTGAGGACAAGATTATCGAAGTGCCGTGCGGAACAGTCGTTTATGACGGCGAAACTGGCGCGTTCATTTGCGAGGTGAAAGCGCATGACGAGCGCGTGGTGTTGCTCAAAGGCGGTCGCGGAGGACTGGGCAACTGGCATTTCCGAACCGCGACTAACCAGGCTCCGCGTTACGCGCAGCCGGGTGAGCCCGCGCAAGAGCGCACGGTAATCATGCAGTTGAAAGTGTTAGCGGACGTTGGTCTGGTCGGTTTTCCGAATGCCGGCAAGAGCACGCTGCTGAGCGTTGTCTCGGCGGCTAAACCGGAGATTGCCGATTATCCGTTCACGACGCTAACGCCACAGTTAGGTATCGTGTCCTATCGCGACGGTCGTTCGTTCTGTATGGCCGATATCCCCGGAATCATCGAGGGCGCGAGCGAAGGCAAAGGTCTGGGACTGCGGTTTTTACGGCACATAGAGCGTAATGCCGTGTTGCTATTCATGGTGCCGGCAACGAGCGAGAACATCGCCAAGGAATACAAGATTCTGCTGCATGAATTGGAACAATACAATCCGGAACTGCTGACCAAAGCACGCATCTTAGCCATCAGCAAATGTGATGCCGTGGATGAGAAAGCGTTGAAGAAACTGAAGGACTCCAAGGCATTGAAAGGTTTGGATATCCCAGTCGTTTTCATCTCCTCCGTAGCAGGCACAGGTATAGACGAGCTGAAAGATGCCTTATGGACGGAATTGAACAAAGAGAAGAATCAGGTGATTGAGATCAGCCACGCGCCGATAGATATCACCGCCGTAGAACGAGAAGAGCCGGAAGCCAAGGAGGAGAATGAGGAAGAAGGAACTATCTATCTGAACGAAGTGGAGGAAGAGTGGGATTTGGACAAATATAAAGGCATCGGTTGGGATGAATAATTGGTACGATAGGATGATAGAGTGGCGGGAACGCCATATAAGTGAGAAGCACTTGGTGCTCCTCCTTTCATTCTTCGTAGGTGCTTTCTCCGCTGCTGCCGCTGCGCTGCTGAAGACGTTTATTCATCTAATCCAACGTCTAGTGGAAGAACAGTTGATAGCCGGCGGTCATACGTGGTGGTATCTCATCACGCCGGTAATAGGTATCACGCTGGCGGCGCTATTCGTGAAATATATTGTGCGGGATGATATCAGTCACGGTATCACCAAAATTCTCTATGCCATCTCTCAGCGCAAATCGATTATCAAGGCGCATAACATGTGGAGTTCCGTGGTGGGTTCTGGCTTGACGATTGGTTTCGGAGGTTCGGTTGGAGCCGAGGCACCAATCGTGTTGACGGGTGCTGCTATCGGCTCGAATCTCGCAAAGGCTTTCCGCCTTGATCAGAAGACGATGATGCTGATGATAGGCTGCGGTGCAGCAGGTGCGATAGGCGGTATCTTCAAAGCCCCGATTGCCGGTTTGGTTTTTACGCTGGAAGTGCTGATGATGGATCTGACGATGACATCCGTGGCGCCGCTGTTGATTTCGTCCGTTACTGCAACCGCTATCTCGTATATCCTAACGGGCGTGGAGCCCATGTTCCCGCTGGATACAACCGAACCGTTTTTGGTACAACGTATTCCGTGGTATCTGATTCTAGGTGCGGTGTGCGGTTTTGCAAGTCTCTATTTCACGCGGGGAATGAACCGTATGGAGCAATGGATGAAGCATAATGTGCGGAGCATCGGATTGAAGATCCTAATAGGCGGCGTGACGCTGAGCATCCTTATTTTCCTCTTCCCTCCGTTATATGGCGAAGGATACGATGTAATTCGCCAACTGATTAATGGCGACAGCCTGAGTGCGCTGAATAACAGTCCGTTGCAGAAATATCTGGTGCCGACTGATTTCTATGCACAGTTGTCTACCACCAATACACAACTGATTATAGTGGGATATTTTGTGCTGATTATCCTACTGAAGATTGTTGCAAGCGTGGCGACAAACGGTGCCGGCGGCGTCGGAGGAATCTTTGCGCCTTCACTGTTTATGGGTGCAATAGTAGGCTTTGTGACGGCGCGCATCATGAATCTAAGTGGACTGATGGTACCGGAGACCAGTTTTGCGTTGGTAGGTATGGCAGGTCTGATGTCCGGCGTGATGCATGCTCCGCTGACGGGTATTTTCCTTATTGCCGAGTTGACGGGTGGTTATCATCTGTTTATGCCACTGATGATAGTGAGTGTGATTTCTTATTTGACCATCATGCTGTTTGAACCGCATTCGTTGTACGCGATGCGTTTGGCGCAGAAAGGCGAGTTGCTGACGCATAACAAAGACCGCAACGTGCTGACTCTGTTAAAGATGGACAGCGTGCTGGAGACGGATTTTGTGACCGTGATGCCGGAAATGACATTAGGCGAACTGGTGAAAGTGATCTCCGCGAGCCGCCGCAACATCTTCCCCGTGATAGACAAAGCCGGTCATTTGCGTGGCATTCTTCTATTGGACGAAGTGCGCAATATCATGTTCCAGCCGCGGCTATACAAACGCTTTACGGTAGGCCAGTTGATGACATCGCCGCCGGCAGTACTGCAATTCGATATGCCGATGGATAAAGTGATGGAGACATTTGAGGATACCGGCGCATGGAACTTACCGGTGGTAGATGCTGAGAGACGGTATTTGGGCTTCGTCTCCAAATCCAAGATATTCAATTCCTATAGGCACGTGCTCGTGCATTTCAGCGAAGAATAATGTACCCGCAACAAATCATAGATGCACTGCGCCATGTGCGCTATCCGGGAACGGGCAAAGATCTCGTAGAGAGCGGGATGTTGGAAGACGACATTCGTATTTCCGGTTTTGAGGTGTCTTTCTCGTTGATTTTTCCGAAGGTCAATGACCCGTTCATGAAGTCGGTTGTCAAGGCATCCGAGGTGGCATTACAGACGTATGTTGACCCGAACATTGCGGTACATATTCATAAGAAATATAAAGTCGAGAATCAGAAACCGAAAGTCGACAGCCCGCATGTTCAAGCTCGCCATATTATTGCCATTCACAGCGGCAAGGGCGGTGTTGGTAAATCGACTGTAGCGGCAAATATAGCAGTCTCTTTGGCGCAACAAGGATATAAAGTAGGGCTATTGGACGCGGATATTCACGGACCATCGATGCCGAAGATGTTTCATACCGAAGACTGCCGACCGTTTTCTGTTGAAGTCGATGGACGGACACTCATTGAACCTATCGAGCAATATGGTGTGAAGATGCTCTCCATCGGTTTCTTTGTTGACCCCGAACAGGCTGTTATATGGCGCGGAGGCATGGCAAGCAATGCCATCAAACAGTTGATTGAAGATGGCCATTGGGGAGAACTGGATTATTTTCTCATTGACCTGCCTCCGGGTACAAGTGATATACACCTGACACTTATTTCCGAACTGCATCTAACAGGTGTTATTGTTGTGACAACGCCGCAGCCTGTGGCATTGGTGGATGCACGAAAAGGTATTGAGATGTTCCGCAACGAGAAAGTGAATGTGCCTATCATGGGACTTATTGAGAATATGGCATGGTTCACGCCTGCTGAGTTGCCGGAAAACAAATATTACATCTTTGGCAAAGACGGAGGTAAGGCATTAGCAGAGGAATTGAAAGTGCCGTTATTGGGTCAGATTCCTTTGGTGCAGTCTATTCGCGAAGGCGGAGATGAAGGCACTCCCATTGCGCTGCAGGTTGGTCATCCAGCGGCTGCGGCTTTTGAAAACATATGTCGAGAACTACAGAATTAGGCACTGCGCCGGTACATACGTTACTTTGGAAATACGCGCTACCCGCCATCATCGCGATGACGGCTACTTCGCTGTATAACATTGTGGATAGTATCTATATCGGCCACGGCTGTGGAGCGTTGGCATTAGGCGCATTGACTGTAGCAAAGCCATTTATGGATATCTGTGCCGCATTCGGTAGTTTAGTAGGCGTAGGTGCGTCATCGTTGTTGGCTATCTATTTGGGGGAGAGGGACTACGAGAAAGCCAACCGTGTGTTGGGAAACGTCATTGTGATGAATGTCATCTTGTCTGCGATAGTGATGGCGGTAGGTTTGATATGGTTGGATCCTATTCTATTGGCTTTCGGAGCCAGTGAGGACACCTTGCTATACGCGCATGAATACATGGAGATTATCCTCTACGGTAATATCCTCACGCATATCTATTTCGGTCTCAATGCCATGCTTCGTTCGGCCGGTCATCCGCGCTTCTCCATGACAGCTACAATCGTGGCGGTGGTGGTTAATATCATTCTCGACCCGATATTTATTTTCGGTTTAAACATGGGTGTTCGCGGTGCTGCATTGGCCACCGTCATCAGTCAGGCAGTGGCTGTCGTTTGGCAGTTCACAAAATTCATGGACAAGAATGAACTGGTGCGTTTCCACAGAGGAATATGGCGGCTGAACAAACACATTACAGGTAGAGCACTGGCTATCGGCATGTCGCCCTTTCTATATAATATCGCGCATTGCTTTGTAGTCATCATCATCAATAACCAGTTGAAGACTTTCGGAGGTGATTTGGCTATCGCGTCATACGGCGTCATCAACCGATTGACGTTTGTGTTTGCTATGATGGTGATGGGTTTGAACCAAGGAATGCAGCCGATTGCAGGTTATAACTACGGCGCAAAGCAATATGATCGTATGTTGCAATCATTCTACCTCACGTGCCTCTATGCGACGGGAGTAATGGCGATTGTATTCTTCCTGGGAGAGTGTTGCCCGCGGTTAGTGACGCAGATGTTTACGCATGACGAAGAACTCATCAGTCTAACTATCAAACCGATGCGCATTATTTGCTCTTCCATGCTGATAATAGGTTTTCAGATGGTTACGGGAAACTTGTTTACATCTATCGGTAAAGCCGGTAAGTCTATATTCTTGAGTTTGACGCGACAGGTGCTTTACCTCATTCCGTTGACATTGTTGTTGCCGATGGCTTTCACTGCTCCGCTTGACGGTGTTTGGTGGTCGATTCCCATCAGCGACACCCTTTCCGCCATCACGGCGGTAATTGTGTTGCTGGCTTCACGCAAGAAGCTCGGCATGGCATAACTTCAGCAACGCAGTCGCTTCGGCGGCTTTTTTCTTATATTCCTCCATGCTGAGCGCTTCGGATAGCTCTAATTGAGCGATGATTTCTTCTGCGCGTTTGATGGCTTCATCGTAAGATATCTTATTTGCCTTTTCCATTAACAATTACTCCTATGGTATATAACAATATCTTCAAATCCAGCATTAGCGACATATTTTCCACATAAACGATATCGCTGTTCAGCCGCTCAATCATTTTCTCCATCGTATCGGTATAACCTACGCGGATAGGGCCCCAACTGGTCAGTCCCGGGCGCACTTTGTATATCAAACAGTAGTATGGTGCCTCTTTTATTATCTGCTCCACAAAGAACGGCCTCTCTGGACGCGGACCAACGATAGACATGTCACCGCGGAGGATATTCCATAGCTGCGGCAGTTCGTCCAAACGATATTTGCGCAACCAGTGTCCTACCTTTGTTATACGCGGATCATTGTCTTTAGCCAGATGCGGTTTGCCATCTTTTTCCGCATGATCAATCATTGTGCGGAACTTATAAATGCGGAATGGGAGGCCGTATAGTCCGATTCGTTCCTGGTTATAAAAGACAGGTCCGGAGGATGAGCACTTGACGGCAATGGAGATTCCCGTCAGAATCGGCGAAAGGACAATCAGTCCTACACCGGAAACGATGATATCGAAAGTGCGTTTGATACATAGTTCGGTATCAGTCATATGCTGCGCAGTGATGCGGATGAGTGACGGTCTGTCCAATTGACCTATTCTTGCGGCACCGGTCAACATATCATATACACGCGGAACCATACTGATTTCGCATGAGAGCGGGTATAGCTGTGCGATGAGCGCGTACAAATCGCGGTCTGTGTAACCGTCCGGCAAATCAATCACCACTTCATCCTGTTCGCCTGCCAGTAGAGTCTTGGCTTCAGCCATGGAGTGTACTACGCGTGTACGAACCACTCCGCGGCGACGAGAAAGAAGGGTGATGGTCAGACGAGGAATATAACTGAGGATAAATTGTAAGCCAAAGAGGATGCCTAACGAAACCAGATAACGACGGTAATTTTCGGTGGGATCATCAATGATGATGATAAAGAAGAAAAGCAACGCTATTATCGCTGCAGAAAGGAACGTCCGCAGGAACTCGCGCCATAGCGGTTTCTGAAATGGTCGAAGGTAATAACCGGATAAATAATAGATAACCAAACAAACGAAAGGATAGATGACTAACGGACGCCAAAAACTGAATGCAGGCACAAGGACGTTATCCAACCATCCTACACGGCCGTCATATACCATCCACCGGAAGATTAGAAAACACAGCCATACCAACTCACTGCTGATAAAGTCAGCTGTCAGATACCATAACTGTTGTTTGCGTCGTAAGGTCATTTGTTAATTTTCATTTTTCATTCCCGAATAATGCGGAATGTGCCATCGGCATGGACTTTGATAATAGAACTGGGCTCAAAAGGCGTTTCGTCATTACGCCGAAAACGGCATACATAATCCACATTGTTCACTATCTGCGGGTCAATTTCTCCAAAGAAATGTGCCGTCGGCTCACCGCTGATGTTGGCACTGGTAGAAACAAGCGGATGTTTCAGTTGCTCACAGAGGGCTTTGCTGAACTGCTCGTTTGTGATTCGTATTCCGATCGACCCATCTTCTGCAATCAGATTCGCTGCCATATTTCGTGCTCCGGGATAGATAATCGTCATCGGCTTGGTTTCTGCATCATCCGATGCGTCTAATAACTGCCATGCTGTATCCGGAATATCTCGAACATAGTAATTCAGTTTTGCAGGACTATCCAGCAAAACTAGCATCGATTTGCTATCCTCGCGATGCTTTAGAGCATAGATTCTCGCCACCGCTTCTGCATTCGTAGCATCGCATCCAATGCCCCAAATTGTATCTGTAGGATACAAAATAACACCGCCAGCACGTAGTTCCCGTAAGGCTTTTTGTATATCCTCCTTCTCGTAATACATTTTTGTTCCGAAACAGCGTGCAAAGGTACAAATAAATATTGAATTTTGCAAATTTAGTAAACAATTTTAAGAAATTTTCTTAAAAAAATCATATCACTCTTGCGTATTTGCAAATTTTGTAGTAATTTTGTAGCCGGTTTAGTAACGGACAACGTTAAACCACTTCAAATAGCGTCAAACAACATTAACAAAAATATAACTTATGAAAGAATTAGATCTTACCAAGTACGGCATTACGGGCGCAACCGTAATTGCACACAATCCGTCGTATGAGTATCTGTTTGCAGAGGAAACCAAACCCGAGTTAACAGGCTACGAGAAAGGTCAAAACACCGAACTCAACGCCGTGAACGTAATGACCGGTATTTACACCGGTCGTTCGCCTAAGGACAAATACATCGTGATGGACAAGAACTCGAAGGACACTGTTTGGTGGACGACCGAGGGCTACAAGAACGACAACCACCCGATGTCTGAGGATGTTTGGGCAAAAGTAAAAGCATTGGCAATCAAGGAGCTTTGCAACAAGAATTTGTATGTAATGGACGCTTTCTGCGGTGCAAACAAAGACACCCGTATGGCTGTCCGTTTCATCGTAGAAGTTGCATGGCAGGCTCACTTTGTAAAGAACATGTTCATCCAACCGAGCGAAGAAGAGTTGGCTAATTTTGAGCCGGATTTTGTTATTTACAATGCTTCGTTGGCCAAGGTAGAGAACTACAAAGAACTTGGTTTGAACAGCGAGACTTGCGTAGCATTTAATACCACGAGCCGTGAGCAAGTTATCCTCAACACCTGGTACGGCGGTGAGATGAAGAAAGGTATGTTCTCGATGATGAACTACTACCTTCCGCTGAAGGGCATTGCATCGATGCACTGCTCGGCTAACACTGATATGGAAGGAAAGAATACCGCAATCTTCTTTGGTCTCTCCGGAACAGGTAAGACCACTTTGAGTACTGATCCTAAACGTCTACTTATCGGTGACGATGAGCACGGATGGGATGATCAAGGTGTATTTAACTTTGAGGGTGGTTGCTACGCAAAAGTGATCAACTTGGACAAGGAGTCTGAGCCGGATATCTACAATGCAATCCGTCGTAACGCGCTTCTTGAGAACGTTACCGTGGATGCTAACGGCAAGATCGATTTCGCAGACAAGAGCGTGACCGAGAATACTCGTGTAAGTTATCCGATCAATCACATTGAGAAGATCGTTCGTCCGGTATCCGCAGGTCCGGCTGCTAAAAATGTCATCTTCTTGAGTGCGGATGCTTTCGGCGTGCTGCCTCCTGTTTCCATCCTGACTCCGGAGCAGACGAAGTACTATTTCTTGAGCGGTTTCACGGCTAAGTTGGCAGGAACAGAGCGCGGTATTACAGAGCCGACTCCGACATTCTCCGCTTGCTTCGGCCAGGCCTTCCTTGAGTTACATCCGACCAAATATGCAGAGGAATTGGTGAAGAAGATGGAAAAGAGTGGTGCGAAGGCATATCTCGTTAACACCGGCTGGAACGGGACGGGCAAACGTATCTCTATCCGTGACACCCGCGGTATCATCGATGCAATCCTCGGTGGTGACATTCTCACTGCTCCGACAAAGAAGATTCCGTACTTCAACTTCGAAGTTCCGACAGCACTGCCGGGCGTTGATCCGAACATCCTCGATCCGCGCGACACTTATAAAGATGCTGCTGAATGGGATGCAAAGGCAAAAGATCTCGCTACTCGTTTCATCAAGAACTTCGACAAATATACGTCAAACGCAGCTGGTAAAGCACTCGTGGCTGCCGGTCCGCAGTTGTAATCCAATAGCGTTTAAGAAAAGAAAGAAGAGACTTTTACTGGTCTCTTCTTTTTGTTTAGTTAAAACTATCCACTGCGCGGAGGATAGGTTCTATAGAGGGTGCGGCACCAACGGCTTGAATCATCCATTCTTTCGGCGTCAAGCGGCCCAATCGATAGATACGAGCATACTCTTGCGCGAAGTCCTTTGGTGTAGCGCATTTTGCTAAGTGTTCTTCCAATTGATATTGTACGATATGTCCGAGCGGGTAGTTGGGCAAATACATCGGAGCATTAACCATATGGCTGTAAACGGCCAACAGAATGCAATCATGCTCGCCTAAAACAGGCTCATAATATGTATTCCATATATCTTTAGCAATGGTCATTGTGGCTTCGCACAGTTCTTTTGGCGTAGCCTTCGGATGTGCATATATCCACTTCCACATTGCCATATCCACCAGACTCACACCCATAATTTCATACATTGACCAGAGCTGATCGAAGACTTCGTCTTTCGATATTTGTGATTGACGATTGGTGATAGGTGATTTGGGAAGAAGTTGCAAGTCGCGTTGCTGCCATAAGAAAGCAGAAGCCTCGGTATAGGCGGTATTCGGTACGCCGGAAAGCATGTAATGGTCAATAAAATACATATCTAGCACTTGTTCTACACAATGACCGAATTCATGCACGGCGATGTTATATCCCTTGTAATCCATGCCAGTAGCGGGAATGCGCGTCCGAAGTCGCGCATCTTCTTTGCGTCCGAGACATGGCCAAGCATGTCCGGAACCGCGAGCAGGTTCAACTACTATATGATTAGCAATATTTCGCGCGTCTTCGGAATAGAAACCTAATTGTGTCAAGAGTCGCGGCATGTCTGCGGCAAAGGCATTGGCATCGGGGTATAGTTTGCGCGTCAGCGCTGTCAACTCATCTTCATTCAGCGTTGCACGGGCTTTGAAGCCATCATACCAAATATCGTACGGACGGAGTTCACGTCCCAGACGTTCGCGGATGACTGACGCCACTTTTTGCACTTGCGGCGAACCAACCAAAGCACGGAAAAGACTATCCAACTCTGCGGCAGGAATCTCTACTCCTTCTTCAAAATTACGAATAATCCCTGTCGGTGCGGACGGGCAGTATTTGTCCTCTGCGAAATACGCATGCGCGATATTCAAAATCTTCTCATAACGTGTATAAGGTTCGCTATCCGAGACATCCGAATAAGGTTTCCATACAAAATTTTCCCCATTGATAGCCTCCTGCGGAATGGTCTGATTGACAATGCGTTGCATGACTTGATAAATCATCTCTTGTTTTTCTTGTCCGCCTTCGACGCCATAGAGTGCTTTAAGCTCGTCTCGCAGATTCCAATGGCTGAGCAATACTTTGTCATTATCCCAGAGTTGACGATTATCTTCAGTGCGCAGGTTGCCCATATAGATATTGTAATCGGCGATGTAGTTCTCTGCATCCGCAAGCGCTTGCGCCATGCGCGTGTTTACCTCTGCGGGCACGCGTGTTGTAAAGATGTCTCCCATGCGCGCGAAAGCCCATTCTTGGCGTGTCCATTGCCGGCCAAGTGTATTCTTTTCCTCCAATGTATAATGCGGGAAATTGATGATAGTGATGAAAGCTAACTTATTGGCAAACAGGTCATCCGACAAATGTGCCAACGGACTATAACCGGACATAATCCAATCCGGTGCTTGCGGTTCGGAAGCATTCGTCAGTTGTGTCGGTCGTAGCAGTTCAACGGTAAGCAAGTCCGCCGACTGATAGAGATTCTCAAAGATGCGGCTGAGCGACTCGAACAATACCAGCCGTTCGCTATCCGTTTCGCAATAATAGTCTTTAACCAACTGCTCAAAGTCTTCTTGCGAGCCGTCTTGAGGCGTCCAAAGTGCAGCTGCTTGCGCGATTCCGCGCGGAGTTTCTTCTGTGATAATCATAGTGTTTTTTTGAGAGCAACCGGCTAAAAGGAGTAAACCAAAGATTGCAAAAAAGGATTTTTTCATATGCGTTAATCGTTAGTAAGCGCTTGTAGTTTATCTTGCATTTCGAGCATTTCGTCCCGCAAGAAAGCCGCCATCTCAAAGTCTGTTGCCTTAGCTGCCGCTAACATTTGTTTGCGTTTAGCTTCGATGGCTTTCTTAAGTGTTTCGATATTCATCTTTTGCCATTCGGCATGTTTCCAACTCTCGCGAATAGCCTCGGTGAGTTTGCGTTTCTCTTCCTCCGGATCTTTGTACAATCCGGCCAGCGCGGAAGTGTTGATTTCCTTTTTGATGGGTGTTGGTGTGATGCCGTGTTCTTCGTTATATCGCATCTGAATACGTCGTCTGCGATTCGTCTCATCAATAGTGGCTTGCATAGCCGGTGTAATCTTATCGCCATAAAGCACGGCTTTGCCGTGAATATGCCGAGCGGCACGTCCGACAGTTTGTGTGAGCGAGCGTTGGTCACGCAGGAAACCTGTCTTGTCCGCATCGAGAATAGCGACTAACGAAACTTCCGGCAAGTCAAGTCCTTCGCGAAGCAGGTTAACGCCGACGAGCACATCGTATTTGCCTTTGCGCAAGTCTTCCATTATCTTCACGCGTTCAATCGTATCAATATCGGAGTGAATATACGCTGATTTGATGCGGTATTTGCGCAAGTATTCATCGAGTTCTTCCGCCATTCGCTTGGTGAGTGTTGTAACGAGACAACGCTCGTTGCGATGGATACGGAATTTGATTTCGTCCATCAAATCATCTACTTGATCTTTCGTCGGCCGCACTTCAATCTCCGGATCCAGGAGACCCGTCGGGCGAATAAGTTGGTCGACAACGATACCTTCAGAGCGGTTGAGTTCATACTCATCAGGTGTGGCGGAGACATAAATCGTCTGACCTGTTTTGGCTTCAAACTCCTCGAACTTGAGCGGTCTGTTATCGCGTGCCGCAGGTAGACGGAAACCATATGTTACCAAATTGTCTTTTCGCGCTTTGTCTCCTCCGTACATCCCGCGAATCTGCGGAACGGTAACGTGACTCTCATCGATGACAAGAAGCATATCTTTCGGAAAATAATCCAACAGACAATAGGGCGGTGTGCCTTCTTCGCGTCCATCGAAATAACGGCTGTAGTTCTCCACTCCGGTGCAATAACCGAGTTCGTCAAGCATTTCCAGGTCATATTTCACGCGTTCCTCGATGCGCTTCGCGTAGAGTTCTTCTCCAATGGATATGAAGTAGTCGATTTGCTTTGCCAAATCGGTTTTTATTTGCTCTTTTGCAGCGGCAATTCGTTCAGCGGAAGTGAGGAAAATAGTGGCGGGGCTAAGGTTGTAGTGTTCAAACTCTTCGAGTACTTGTCCGCTGATAGGATCGACAGTGAGAATGGCATCTATTTCGTTGCCAAAGAACTCTATTCGCACTAAATAATCGGCATATGCGAGAGCGATGTCAATGGTGTCTCCTTTCACGCGGAAACGACCTCGCGCGAGTTCGATATCATTACGCACGTACTGCGCGCCGACAAGCTGTTTGAGCAGCGTATCCATTGGAATTTGTGCGCCACGTTTGAGTTCAATAACATTGGCTGTGAAATCCTGCGGAGAACCTAAACCGTAGATACAACTGACAGATGAGACGATAATTACATCTTTGCGTCCGGAAAGAAGGGCTGCAACAGCAGAGAGACGGAGACGGTCAATCTCTTCGTTGATACTCAAGTCCTTATCAATATAAGTGTCCGTGGAGGGGATATAGGCTTCGGGTTGATAATAATCGTAGTAGGAAACGAAGTATTCCACGGCATTATGCGGAAAGAACGCCTTCATCTCGGAGAACAACTGCGCGGCAAGCGTCTTGTTATGACTCATGATGAGCGTCGGGCGATTGAGTTCTTTGATGACATTGGCGATGGTAAAAGTCTTACCGCTACCCGTCACGCCGAGCAAAACCTGCGCGTCAGCACCGGCTTTGACACCATCGACCAACGCTTGAATAGCTTGCGGCTGGTCACCGGTAGGTTGATATGGTGATTCGAGTTTGAACAAAATGCCTTCAGTTTAAGTAGTTCGTTTCAAAATCACGGAATAATATACACAGTATATTATAGGGGTTGGTAGGATACGATATTGGCTCGATGTTGACTCGATGTTGACTCGAAACCAGATCGAGATCGAACACATAAACAAAAGGGGAACCTTTCGGAACCCCTGTTTGCTTGAGCTTATTTAACGCGGCGCTCTTGGATGCGGGCTTTCTTACCCGTACGCTCGCGGAGGTAATAGAGTTTAGAACGACGTACTTTACCGTACTTGTTCACCACGATGCTCTCAATGAAGGGGCTATCCATCGGGAAGATACGCTCTACACCAACGTTACCACTCATTTTGCGAACAGTGAAGCGTTTCTTGTCACCGCTACCGTGAATAGCAATCACGTCGCCACGGAACTCCTGAACACGCTCTTTGTTACCTTCTTTAATACGATAACCAACGGTTATCTGGTCTCCTGCCTTGAAAGCAGGCATCTCTTTTTTCTCACCGGCAAAAGCTTGCTCGGCAATCTTCATCAAATCCATTCTCAAAGATATTTATGGATTAACATATTCTCACCCTAAGCATTTACTACTATTCGGACGAACCTAATGCAATCGCCAGAGGCTTAGTGTGAAGCCTTTTCCGCAGAAAAAGCGTGCAAAGGTACGGCTTTTTTTTGAAATGACCAAATTTTTGGTAATTTTTTTTGCATTTTTTACGAATTACGAATAAATATTTGCATATATGGGAAAAAAGTAGTAACTTTGCAGCGCAAAGTTGTGCGAAAAAATGAAACGAGCGTTGTACATAGTGGGAGTGATACTGGTCAGTTTGCTGCTGATATGCGGCATATTGATCGGTTTGCTGATGAGTGACGTCGTGGAGAACAAAGTGATGCAAATTGTGACGGAACAATTTGCTCACAAGTTGGGAACGGCGGTCAAGGTCGGAAAAATGGAATATCGTTTCCCTGCTCGTTTGGCGCTGCATGATGTGTATGTGGAGGATTTGCAAAAGGATACGTTGTTATATGCCGGTGAGGTGTATGCTCATTTCCGTCCGTTGGCTTTGCGGCAAAATGAGTTGCGTTTCTCGCATGTGCGAGTAGAAGACGCAGTGGCGAAGATATACCGCGTGGACAGCACCGAGTGGAACTATCAGTTTATTGTGGATGCATTCAAAAACGATGAGGCGACCAAGAAGGATAGCAGTTCAATAAGTCTGATATCGGTGCGGGACGTGAAACTGAATAATGTGCGTTTGGACTATGAGAATTACTCGACGCAGATAGATCACTCGACAATGGACTTGCATCAATTGAGCGATGAAACGATAGATGCGGAAATACGAGATTTGTCGGTGGATGTGAGGAAACTAGGAGGCATTCGCGATTCGGCGTTCATAGATAGTCACTTCATAGTTGAAGACATGAAGGCACGCGTGATAATGAATGACACGATACTGAGCGTGCCTACTCTAAAGGCGCAATTACCTCATTCCAAGGCGGATATTAGCGGTATAGAAGTGCATTTCCCTCCCGGTGACACGCTTTATCTAAGTAAGTCGGCACATGACATATTGTTTGTTGTGGGAATCCACGAGGCGGAAGTGGTGCCCTCTGATCTAGCCTTCTTTATTCCGAAACTGAATAATCTGAAGCGTCCGGTAACGTTGAGTGGAGGCGTAACGGGAACATTGGATTCACTTGCCTTTGACGGCTTGACTTTGGGATATGACGGGCAGACGGTGCTTGTCGGCGATATCTGTGCTGTGGGATTGCCGGACATCGAGAACCCATATGTGAGAGCGAACTTCACAGACGTGCATACCAATGCGGTGCAGTTACAAGATTTTCTTTCGCAGCTGCAAGGTCGTCCGGTGAAGATGCCTAAAGAGGTGCATCGTTTGGGTGATATTCATTATCGCGGCTTGGCGGAAGGAAGAATTCATGACATCACTTTACATGGTGCCTTCCGTACGGCATTGGGAACGATCACAACGGATGGTAATTTCAAAAGCGACTCGGTATTTGAACATATGACATTCGATGCCCGCATGGCAGGGCGTAAGTTCCGCCTGGGGCGCTTGATAAATCTGGCGCAGTTAGGTACGGTATCGCTGGATGTCAAGTCGCAGGGTCAGATAGACTCGTCGGAGGTACGCGGCGATGTTTGTGCGCATGTGCGTGAGATAGAATTCAACGATTACACGTTCAATGACTTGCATATTGACGGTCGTTATGAGCCACAGTTATACAAAGGAGAATGCGAGATTCATGACCCTCACTTAGATGTTTCGTTCAACGGTGTGGTTAATCTGCAAGCTCGTAATCCGGAAATCAATTGTAATTTGCGTTGCCGCCATTTCGATTCGGCGCCGTTGGGTATAGCCGCTTTGGGAAACAATCTGCGAACGCGCTTTAGTGTGGCTGTAGATATGAATGGTGTGGAACCGGACCGAATGAGCGGTTATCTGGTTTTAGACTCGCTATTCCTCGCTACATCGCATGACTCTGTGTTGATGAAGCAGATGACATTGTTGGCCTCTGCGGCAGCGAACGGCAACAAGTCCATCACGCTCAAGACAGACTATCTGAAGGCGCAGGCGGATGGTCATTTCCGCTATCAAGATATTATTCCTTCTGCCCAAGCATTATTGCATCACTACTTGCCGACAGCAGTGGAATCACCTAAACAGGCATGGCAACCGGTGTCTATCAAGATGCGCATGGATGGTGAACGTCTGCGCGATGTGCAGCGATTGTTCGTAGCACCTATCACACTGAGTGACCATCCAACATTGCGGGCAGAGACATCGATTGCAGAGGGCAAGGAACCATTCTTTGATTTGCGTTTTTCTGCACCCGGTGTGCGTGTGGCGAATACGCCGATTCATGACCTGACGGTAACGCTTAATACGGTGGCGCAACTGATGCATAAAGGTGCTAAGGGTTCAGGATTGGCGTTGTCGGTGTCGGCTGAGGCGATGAAGATGCAGACCGTGTTTTCTACATTGGCCTACCATGACACGCTATTAACCCATTTGACACTGCGTCATCAGTCGCAATTGGATGAACTATTACCGGAGGGATGGGAGAAACTGTCGCCGCGTGAGTTACAGCATGCATTGAGTGATGATTTGACTTTCCGCGAGAAACAGCGTGCATTGGTTGCAGCGCAGCGGGCCGGAGATTACGGAGGAGATATACAGGCGATCACGCATTTCTCAAAGTATAATGACCGTCCGCTGATAGATGTGCATTTCCGTCCCAGCATATTGATGCTCCGCGACTCCATTTATACTTTGAGCGAGAGCCGATTGACTTATTGTGCGGCAGACACGACGTTGCAAGTGGACCGTTTCTCCTTCAAAGGTGGCGGTCAGCACTTACGGGCTAACGGCTTGGCGTCGCGCCATGCGCATGATACCTTGACCGTGGATTTGGCAAAGATAGATGCGTCATATGTGGTTCCCTTTGTTCTACCTGTTCAGACCATCATGTTCAATGGATTGTTGACCGGCGAAGCGAACATCACATCCGTGTTTAGCAAACCGCAGGTGGACACTCAAATACATGTTGATTCGATGGGATTGAATAACTGCTATTTTGGAGAGGCGGATGTTGATCTGCATATCAAAGACTCGTTGGCATTCCATGCGGATGTCAATCGTCCGGACCGCAAAGTGGTGGACTTGAACGGCAAGGCATTATTTGACGGTTCTGGCATTTGGGAACTGGATATGCAAGCAAATTCTGTGCCTCTGGAGTTTATCAACCATTGGACGCAAAGCGTGCTTTATGACTTACAAGGGAACGGCACAGGTCGCGTAGTGGTAGGCGGACGCAAAGGACTAGTTTATGTACTATTGCGTTGCGCAGCGAAGAACTCTTCGTTTACTTTGCCGTGGACAGGTTGCCGTTATACGATTCCGCACGATACTATTGTGATGGATACCACGGCAATCTTGTTCCCCAACGTACATCTTGTGGATGCAGAGGGACATAAAGTGGAGGTGAACGGAGGTGTTTATCATGACCAGTTCCGTGATTTCGCGCTCGATATCCATGTAGATGCGCATGATGCGGTTGTATTTGAGAACGATAAGAAAGGCGACATGATTCAAGGTAAGGTATATGCGACAGGCCATGTGGACGTGACGGGTGACGAGAACGATATCCTTGTGTCAGCCAATGCTCGCACATCGAAAAACAGTCGTTTCCGTCTCAGCCTGGATAATATCGCTTCGGCTTATGAATCAAACTTCATTCATTTTGTGGAGCATAAAGATGAACTGCGTATAGAGACGAAACAGAAAGAAGAGACGGACCTTGACAATATTGATTTAGTGGAGAACGCAAAGATGGATAGTTCGTTTATCAAGCGTGCGCGGTGTCTCGTCAAACTCAATATTGAAATCAATCCGCAGTTGCTATTCCAACTTGTTTTGGGAGAACGAAACGGCGATATCATTCAAGGACGTGGTAACGGTGCGTTGCAACTGGCTTATGAGACGGAGACTGGTGATGTGTCGCTACTCGGCTCGTATGAGTTGGATCAGGGCACATTGTCTTATACCGTGGCGAATGTGATTCGCAAGGAGTTTACAGTAGGTGAGGGATCAACGATTGTGTTCTCCGGCGATCCGTCTAATCCGCAATTGGATGTTACGGCCAAATATCGCGTCACGGCAAATATACGAGACCTATTTGGTGAAGAAGCTGAGCAATTGGCAACTTCGCGAAGTAATATCCCTGTGCTGACTTGTCTGCATATGACCGGTCCGTTGAATAATCCCGTGCTGACATTTGCATTGGAATTCCCGCTCTCTGATCAGGCCATTCAGCAGCAAGTAAAGCAGGTGATTAATACGGATGAGATGCTGATGCGTCAAGTTATTTATCTTCTTGTGTTCGGGCGTTTCTTTACGCCGGATTATATGAATAACTCGCAGTACGCAACGCTAAACTCCACCTATTCATTGCTTTCATCCACTGTAACTAGTCAAATTAATGCATGGCTGTCGAAACTGACGGATATGGTGACTTTAGGTGTGGCGATACGTTCTGACGGTGAGGGTGCAGATGCCAGTCAGGAATATGAAGCGCAGTTCCAATTACATCCGGTTGACAGGCTTGTAATCAATGGTAATGTGGGCTATCGGTATAACGATATCTCCAATCAGCCTTTCTTCGGCGATTTGGATGTGGAGGTATTGCTGACAGAAGACGGTCAATTGCGTCTCAAGGGTTACACCCACACTGTAGATAAGTATTCGCTGCGGCAGGCTTCAACCATTCAGGGCTTCGGCTTTATGTGGAAGAAAGATTTCAACTGGCCGGCAAGCAAGAAGAAAAAAGAGAGCAAATGATGCTCTCTTTTCTATTTTAGCGAATTGCAGTTATTAGTGTCTTTTCTCGGGACGCGGTCCACGGCGCTCAGGGCGCGGACCTCTTTCGAGACGTGCGCCATCACGGTCGCCGCGCGGAGCGCGAGCTGGACGCTCAGGCTCTTGATAACCTTCCGGTTTCTCTTTCAGCGCTTTAGCGCTCAGACGGAACTTACCGGTCTTCGGGTCAATCTCCAGCAGTTTGATGCGGATATGGTCACCTTCTTGGATTCCGGTCTCTTCCATCGTCTCGTAACGCTTCCAGTCAATCTCTGAGATATGCAACAGACCTTCCTTGCCCGGCATAAACTCTACGAAGCAACCGTACGGCATAAGCGATTTAACGACAGAATCATATTCTTCGCCTACTTCCGGCAGAGCCACAATCGCTTTGATCTTAGCAATCGCTGCTGCCATTGCTTCGCCGTTGTTCGAAGCTACTTCTACTTTACCGCCTTGCTCATCTTCGTCAATCGAGATGACCGCGCCGGTCTCAGCCTGAATGCCTTGGATAATCTTTCCGCCCGGGCCTATCACGGCACCAATCATATCTTTCGGGATATAGAACGAAGTGATACGCGGAGCGTGCGGCTTGAGTTCAGCACGCGGAGCAGGCATGCACTCGAGTATCTTTCCTAATATATACATACGCGCCTCGTGCGCCTGCGCGAGCGCGTTCTCTAATATTTCATAGGAGAGGCCGTCCACTTTGATATCCATCTGGCAAGCGGTCAGACCATCTTTGGTACCGGTGGTCTTGAAGTCCATGTCGCCGAGGTGATCTTCATCGCCAAGGATATCGGAGAGGATAGCGTAGTTCTTACCTTGGTTTTCCGAGATAAGTCCCATCGCGATACCGCTGACCGGTTTTTTCATCGGCACACCGGCATCCATCAACGCAAGTGTTCCTGCGCAGACCGTTGCCATAGAACTTGAGCCATTGGATTCAAGAATATCCGATACGACGCGTACGGTGTAAGGGAAGTCCTCCGGAATCATGTTCTTGAGTGCACGGCAAGCGAGGTTACCATGACCAATCTCACGACGTCCGACGCCGCGCTGTGCTTTAGCTTCGCCCGTAGAGAACGGCGGGAAGTTATAGTGCAACAGGAATTTGTCTGTACCCTGAATGAGTGCTTCGTCAATGATTTTATCATCACGGCTAGTGCCGAGCGTAACGGTAGAGAGCGATTGTGTCTCGCCGCGGGTGAAGATGGACGATCCGTGAGGTCCTGGCAGCGGACTTACTTCGCACCAGATAGGACGAATCTCTGTGGTCTTACGACCATCCAGACGTTTGCCCTCGTCAAGAACTGCGCGGCGCATAGCCTCTTTCTCTACATCGTGATAGTAACGATCAACGAGTGCAGCCACTTCATCTACATCTACGCCCAGCGCTTCTGCGCGAGCGGCCATGTAGTCTGCTTTCTCTGTTTTGAAATCTTCGCAGATCTGGCTGAACATCGCTTCGCGATGATGCTTGTCTGTATCTGCAGATGTTGCTTGCGCGTAAGCGCGTGCATAACTATAGTCGTGAACGGCTTGCTTGAGTTCATCATCATTTACCTCATGGCAATACTCACGTTTGGTCTCTTTGCCATAAGCTTTCATCATTTCGTTGATAGCCAGACACTGCGGTTTGATAGCTTCGTGTGCAGCCTTGATAGCCTCGAGCATAACGCTCTCCGGTACTTCTTTCATCTCACCCTCTACCATCATGATGTTGTCGTATGTAGCGGCAACCATGAGCTCGAGATCTGCGTGTTCGCATTGCTCGAAGGTAGGGTTAATCACCATTTTCCCGTCTACGCGTGCAACGCGCACTTCGCTCACCGGTCCTTCAAAAGGAATATCCGAACATGCGAGTGCTGCACCAGCAGCGAGTCCAGCAATCGACTCCGGCATATCAATGCCATCAGCCGAATACATCGTAACGTTAACAAACGTCTCCGCGTGATAGTTGCTCGGGAAGAGCGGGCGGAGTGCACGGTCAATAAGACGTGCAATCAAAATCTCATAATCGGAAGCCTTGCCTTCACGGCGAGTGAAACCTCCGGGGAAGCGTCCAGCGGACGCAAATTTCTCCTTGTACTCAACAGTCAAGGGCATAAAATCGGTACCGGGCACCGCATCTTTAGCGGAGCAGACGGTAGCCAGAATCATCGTGTTGCCCAGCGTTGCCATCACAGCACCGTCAGCCTGTTTGGCCAACTTGCCGGTCTCGAGTGTGATTACTCGACCATCCGGCAGGGCAATCTCTTTTCTTACAATATTCATCTTTTTCGTCATTTGTGGTCGCCGTTTGCGACCGGTTAATTTATGATAGAGTTTTAATATATTTGTCTGCTTCAATAGCTGCTTTAGCACCAGAACCTGCCGCTACAATCGCTTGTCTATAATGCGGGTCGGCACAATCTCCGGCTGCGAAAACACCCGGCACGTTTGTCCGCGGACTATCGCCGTCCACAATGATATAACCTTCCGCATCGCGTTTGAGGAAGTCTTTGAAGAGTTCGGTATTGGGATGATGCCCGATGGCAAGGAAGAAACCATCAATATCGATGTGGCGTATTTCTTCATCGGGTTCGCCTTTACGGAAGATAAGGTCTGCTCCTTGCACTTTTCCTTCGCCCGTCAGTTGGAGCGTGTTATGCTCGAAGAGTACTTCGATTTTCGGATTGTTCAGCACACGCTGTTGCATGATTTCTGAAGCGCGTAGGAAAGGTTTGCGCACAATCATATAGACTTTTTCGCAAAGTCCTGCGAGATAACTCGCTTCTTCACAAGCCGTATCTCCTCCTCCGACGACGGCAACTGTTTTCTTGCGATAGAAGAATCCGTCGCATGTGGCACAAGCACTCACGCCTCGTCCGCGATAAGTACGCTCGGATTCAATACCCAAGTATTTGGCGGAAGCGCCGGTGGCTATAATGACAGCGTCTGCTTCGTATTCCTGCTCATCTTCCACAATCACTTTCTTCGGGTTAGCGGAGAAATCCACTTTAGTCACGATGCCTGAAACAAACTGCGTTCCGAATCGTTCGGCTTGACGGCGCATGTCGTCCATCATTGTGAAAGGCTCCACGCCATCGGGATATCCCGGGAAATTCTCCACTTCGGTAGTGGTGGTCAGTTGCCCGCCGAGTTGCGGACCTTCAATCAAGACCGGCGACAGGTTCGCGCGCGAGGCATAAATGGCTGCCGTGTATCCCGCCGGACCGCTACCGATAATCAAACATTTAACTCTCATATTCGCATGTCATTAATATACGTGTCTTTATCAGGCGTGAGTTGATAAACCGTTTTTTTGCTCACGAACTTCGGTTCTTTCATCTTGAGCGTCGAGGTCTTTTTCCCCTCTTTGATCTCTACTTGCAGCGGCATAAGATCGCTCGTTCTCACGCGGAGTGTGAATCGGTTGATGCCAATCGACTGGTCTTTTGGCGTGAGGGTGATGAGCGTCTGTTTGCCGTCCGACACTGTACGCTCTGTGATGTTACAAACGTTCACCAATGCTTTGGCGTAGAGGAATGGATTGGTCTCCACGAGTTCTTGCTGCGTGGGATTGGAGAGCGTCAGTTCGTCCGTTTCCGCCGAGTACATGTAGAGCGTTTTGCCGTCGTATGCCGCTTGGAGATTGAACATCGAGAGGAGGAACTGGTCGCCGCACATGGAGATGGTGCCCGGATAGTTCATCGGGGCATTCACCTCTTCGGCCACCGTGACGGTGAA
This sequence comes from Paludibacteraceae bacterium, assembly GCA_017649925.1. Taxonomy (GTDB): domain Bacteria; phylum Bacteroidota; class Bacteroidia; order Bacteroidales; family Paludibacteraceae; genus Colicola. Next base: position 104,060 of record JAGCFX010000031.1, read on the forward strand.
ATCCGATTGCAAGGTTTTTGTTTCCAGGTTCGCCAAAAACGAACTCAAAACGGTTAATATCGTCAGTAACACCTTCATGTTCCTCTTGATTTTCTCTGCACACTCTCTCGATCCGCTAGTCTCTCGATTCTGTCTCGCCAGTCTGATTTTGCTACTTTACGCCCAACTCTTCCAGCAGTTTGTCGAGTTGGTCAAGGTCTTGAATCAAGACGTCTCTTCCTTTCGGTCCTTTGTTCGGTCCAACGATGCCGGCCGCTTCGAGTTGGTCACTTAATTTGCCTGCACGGTTATATCCAATCTCGAACGCGCGTTGCAGGCGAGAAGTGGAGCCTTCTTGTTTGGTTACTACGTAACGTGCCACGTCAGCAAACATCGGGTCGAGTCGTTTCATATCTACGCTGCCCGGTGCCAGTGCATCTCCTTCGCCTCCTTCGCCCACATATTCCGGCAGTGGATACGGCTCGGTATAACGCTGCTGTTTGGAGATGTGCTTGACAATCTCATCCACTTCAGGCGTATCGACGAACGCACATTGTACACGCGTGATGGATGCGTTGCCGGCGTAAAGCGAGTCTCCTCGACCGATGAGTTGTTCCGCACCTTTGGCATCCAGCACAGTACGGCTGTCGATGACTGACTGTGTGCGCAAAGCGATTCGCGTTGGGATATTGGCTTTGATAACACCCGTGACGATGTTAACGGACGGACGCTGCGTAGCCAGGATCATATGCATTCCCACGGCGCGCGCTTTCTGCGTGATGCGTGCGATAGGCGTCTCAACCTGTTTGCCCGCCTGCATGATAAAATCGCCGTACTCATCGATGATGATGACGATGTATGGCAGGTACTGGTGATGCAGACTATCTGCAACAAGTTTGTTGGGATTGAGGCGACGACGAACGAACTTATCGTTGTAATCCTCGAGGTTTCGTACGCCTGCATCCATCAGCAGTTTGTATCGGTTCTCCATCTCAATCACCAGCGAGTTGAGCGTGTTGATGACGCGGTCGCATTCGGTGATAACGATTTGCTCGGGATCGGTGTCCGGCATAGCAGCCAGATAATGTTTGAGCAGCGGTTTGTATGGCGCGAACTCCACCATTTTCGGGTCAACCATCACGAGTTTCAACTCCGCCGGGTGCTTTTTGTAAAGCAACGAAGTGATGATGGCGTTGATAGCGACGGACTTACCGGTTCCCGTGGCACCTGCTACGAGCAAGTGCGGCGTTTTAGCGAGGTCGAACATAAAGACCTCGTTGGTAATCGTTCGCCCGTAAGCTACCGGCAGTCGCATTTTCGTTTCCTCCTGGAATCGTTTGGAAGCGATGACGGAGTGCATGGAGACGACTTGCGGTTTCTCGTTAGGCACCTCAATACCTATTGTTCCTTTTCCCGGCATCGGCGCGATGATACGAATGCCCGTAGCGCTGAGCGACATCATGATATCGTTCTCAAGTGCTTGGATCTTCGCCACGCGGATACCTGCCTTTGGCACTATTTCATAGAGCGTTACCGTCGGACCGACGGTTGCTTTGATACTATCAATTTCTATGCCATAGTTGCGCAGGGTAGTAACGATGCGTGCGCCGTTAGCACGCTGTTCTTCTTCATCGATGACAGGCGCCGCTTCGTTGTCATACACTTTGAGCAGGTTGAGCGACGGGAACTTAAAGAACTCGAGGTCTTTGCGCGGGTCATACGGACCGAGTGCCTCAAGAATCTTATCGGGATCTTTGTCGTACAGTTTATCTTCGATTACATCCTTGATCTCCAGTTTGTTGTCTTCGGGCTCTTCTTCGGGTTCCTCCATCGGTATCGGCGCATCGCCAATCGGTTCTCCCTCTTCATCAACGTTTGGCAACGGTTCGTCTTCCTCTTCCTGCTTGATCTCTTCAATCGTCAACGGCACCTCTTCCGGTTTTTCGGATTCCTCCGGATTTTCCGGTTCCTCGGTAACAGGAATGTCCAGCGTCACTTCTTCATCCTCTGCAGGTGCTTCAGGCTCTTTGGGCTTGCGTTTGAAGAGTTTAGCACACCATGCGCCGAAAGCTTTGCAGCGGTCGATAAAACGCGGATCGGTAACGATGAGGAAGATGACGAGCGCTACACCAAGCAGCAAGACTGTGCCCAAAATGTTCATGTAACTCGTCAGCCATTTCGCCGCCCAGGAACCGAATTGTCCGCCCCAACGGAAAACGCCGAGATGCACCATCTGTTGCGCAAAGCCCAAGACAGTTGCACCCCACAACACGAGGAATGAACCGGCACAGAAGAGTTTGATGGCAGGAATATCTTTGAAGATATGCATCAGCCGCAATCCGTATGTGCCGAGCATCAGAATGAGCAGGATGGATACGATACCAAAACTGCTATTGATAAGGAACTGGGCAATCATCGCGCCTGGCAAGCCCAAGATATTGCGTATTGCTTCGCGGTTTGCCAATCGTTCCGAACGACCTAACGTCAGGATGTCCTGGTCAGCCGTTCCTGTGATGAGGAAACTGACATACGCAAGAAGCGCGATGACGGCAAAAGCGAGTAGCAGGATCCCGCAGATCATGCGCGTACGGCGGTCTTTGAAGAACATCCGCATGGCTTCCCACGTGCTCGTTTTCTCCACCTTAATAGCTCTTTCGGTAGGACGGTCCTCCACCAGATTTCGTGATTTTATAACTGTTCTGGGCATATGAATCCAAAATTAGCATGCAAAATTACAAAAAAGATTTGAATGCAACAAATAGAAAGTAGAAAAAATGATAATTTTTGTTAAAAATGCCTCTTTTTTATAAATAATGTACGCGCTCACTTGCGTATATAAAAAACTTTTTGTACCTTTGCACGCTAATTTTGGTTTATGGAAGAACTGATTCGACATACAGGGGTTGTTTTGAGCGTGACGGGCAATATGGCGCATGTGGAGATTGTGCAGACGAGTGCCTGTTCTGCATGCAAAGCGCGGAAGATGTGTATGTCGGCTGAGAGTCAGCAGAAAGAGATGGATGTGCTGGCGTTAGAGCCGTTGGCGGCAGGCGATCGGGTGGAAGTGGAGGTGCGCGAGAAATTGGCGTGGAAAGCGGTGCTATTGGCTTATATTCTGCCTTTTGTGGTGATGATGGGTGTGATAACTGTACTGGATTTTGTAACCGATTGGAGTGAGGCGGTTGTTGGAACATTGTCGCTTTGCGCAATCGCGCTGTATTACATCGGGTTGAGTGTGTTCAAGCACCGGCTGCAAAAACAATTCGTATTTACTGCAAGGAAAATTTAATATTCAAAATTATAATCAACATGAATTGGTATTTGATTCTGATTTCAATGGGAGTATTAGGCGTGACGGCGTTGCTGGCAGCTATTCTGCTGTATGTGGTCAGCCTATTCTTCAAAGTGGAAGAAGATCCGCGAATTGATTTGGTAACGGCTGTTTTGCCGGGCGCTAACTGTGGTGGCTGCGGTTTTGCAGGTTGCCGTAATTTTGCGGAAGCGTGTGTGAAAGCGGGTGGTATTGACGGCTTGGCTTGTCCTGTTGGCGGCGAACCGACGATGGAGCAAGTGAAACTGATTCTCGTTCCGAGTGACGAGGCAGCGGCTGCGCCTGCGGCAGAAAGCGGCGAGAAGAAAGGCTTCGATCCGGTTATCGCGGCTAAGATCAAGGCATTGGCTACGCCAAGAGCTGTATTCCCGAATGTATGTGCAAGATGACAATGTACAAAGGTAGTAAATTAGCATTATGAAAACATTCCATATAGGCGGAGTTCATCCGCGTGACAACAAACAATTCTCTGCCCATCAGCCGATAGTAGAGTGCCCGCTGCCGAAGCAGGCGATTATTCCTTTGGTGCAACATATCGGCGCGCCGGCTCAGGCTGTGGTAGAAGTTGGAGCAAAAGTGAAAGTAGGCGAACTGCTGGCAAAAGCAGGCGGATTCGTGAGTGCGAACATCTGTTCGCCGGTAAGCGGAACGGTAATCAAGATCGGTGATTGGACGGATGCATGGGGCGCTCCCGGACAGGCGATTTTTATTGATGTAGAGGGCGATGAATGGTTACCGGAGATTGACCGCACGCCGGACTTGGCCCGTCAATGTACATTAGAGCCGAAAGCGATCATCGACAAGATTGCTGCGGCGGGAATCGTCGGCTTGGGTGGTGCGTGCTTCCCGACGCATGTGAAGTTGCTGCCTCCTCCGGGCAAGAAGGCGGAAGTGCTGATTGTCAACGGAGTAGAATGCGAGCCGTACTTGACTTGTGACCACCAGTTGATGCTTGAGCACGGCGAAGAGATCATGATCGGAATCAAGATTCTGATGAAGGCGTTGGGCGTTCAACGTGCCATCATCGGTATTGAGAACAATAAGAAAGATGCGATTGAGCATATGCAGAAACTGGCGCAGTCGAATCTCGGAATTGAGGTACTGCCGCTGCGTCTCAAATATCCGCAAGGCGGTGAGAAACAGCTGATTGACGCATGTATCGGTCGTCAGGTTCCGAGCGGCGCGCTGCCTATTGAAGTAGGCGCTGTGGTGGACAATGTGGCTACTATCTTCGCTATCTACGAGGCTGTGCAAAAGAACAAACCGCTGATTAGTCGTGTGATGACCGTGACGGGTCGCCACGTGGCTAAGCCGGGTAACTACCTCGTGCGTTTCGGTACGCCGATTGAGGAAGTGATTGCGCAGGCCGGCGGTGTTCCCGCAGACACGGGTAAGATTATCGGCGGCGGCCCGATGATGGGTCGCGCGATGGATCATGTTGAGAATATGCCGGCTAACAAACGTCTAAGCGGTCTGTTGTTCTTGCCTGAGGCAGAGAGTGTTCGCAAGGAAGAAGAGAACTGCATCCGCTGTGGTAAGTGCGTGCAGGCTTGTCCGATGGGCTTGGAGCCGTATTTGCTGAGTCGTCTGAGCGAGTTGGAGATGTGGGAAGAGTTGGAGAAACACGACATCATGGATTGTATCGACTGTGGTTGTTGCGTCTTCACCTGTCCGGCACATCGTCGTCTGCTTGACGGCATCCGTCCCGGAAAAGCCAAAGTGGGCGCCATTCTCCGTGAACGCGCTGCAGCAGCTGCGGCTGAGAAGAAATGAGAAATGAACAAATGAGAAATTGAGAAAATTATCTGATATGAAAAATTTCATTGTAACTCCGGCTCCTCACGCGCATAGCGGCGACAGCGTTCGCAAGAACATGCTGTTGGTCATTATTGCGTTGCTGCCGGCTTATGTAGTCTCAGTGATTGAGTTCGGTTGGGGAGCGCTCATCACAGCGGCCATCAGCGTGGCGGCTTGTGTGCTGACAGAATGGCTCATCAGCCGTTACTTGCTCAAAGAGCAAAGGCAAACGATCGGCGATTTCTCGGCCGTACTGACCGGTCTGTTGCTGGCGTTTAACTTGCCATCGAATATCGACTGGTGGATTGTGGTTGTCGGCGCGATAGTGGCTATTGGCGTTGGTAAGATGACGTTCGGCGGTCTGGGCCAAAACCCTTTTAACCCTGCTTTGGTTGGTCGTGTGTTCCTGTTGATTTCGTTCCCTGTTCAGATGACCACTTGGCCGTTACCGAAAGGTTTCGCGACGAGTTATCTGGATGCAGAGACGGGCGCAACACCGCTGTATTACTTGAAACACATGGTAAAGACGGGTGATTTGAGTGTGATGAACCAACTGCCGGAACTGCGCGATGCTTTCTTCGGCGTGATGGGTGGTAGTCTTGGTGAAGTATGTGCGCTGGCACTTATCTTCGGTGGTCTGCTGCTGATTATCACACGCGTCATCACTTGGCATATTCCGGTTAGCATCATTGCTACAGTGGCATTGTTCGCTTGGATCGGCACTCCTGAAGGCATGGAGAGCGGTCAGTACGTAGCATACGAGTTGCTGAGCGGTGGTCTGATGCTCGGTGCGTTCTTCATGGCAACGGACTTCGTGACCAGTCCGATGACGGCTTGGGGTAAGATTATCTTCGGTGTCGGCATCGGTTTCATCATGATGGTCATCCGTACTTGGGGCGCATATCCGGAAGGTATGTCGTTCGCAATTCTTATTATGAACGCGTGCGTTCCATTGTTGAATAAACTTCGTCCGCAACGTTTCGGCGAGAAGAAAAAATAGGAGGTGCGTTATGGAAAAGTTACAAAGTTCGTTTAAGAATATGGTGCTGAGCCTGGTCATCATCGCGGTGGTGGCGGCAGGTGCACTGGCAGGCGTATATCTCCTGACGCTGGAAACGATTAACAATCAGAAGGCTGCCAAACAGCAAGCCGCTATTTTGGCAGTGTTGCCGGAAGGTGTGGAAATCGGCGAGGCGGAAGAAGTGAACGGTCTGACGGTTTACAAAGCATATATGGACGGAGAGTTCGCCGGCGCAGCTGTGGAGACGCAAGCAGACGGATTCGGTGGTCCGCAGAAGATCATGGTGGGCTTTGATGCAGAAGGCAAAATCATCAATTATGAAGTGCTGGAACATCAAGAGACTCCGGGTCTGGGCGATCATATCGTCGAGTGGTTTAAAAATGCTGACAAACCCGGTCAGAACATCATCGGTCGTCAGGCTGACGGTGCTTTCTCGGTCAGCAAAGACGGTGGAGATGTGGACGCTATCACGGCGGCAACGATTTCCAGCCGCGCGTTCCTGAATGCCATCAACAAAGCTTTTGTTGCATTCAAAAACGGTGAGGTGGAAGCAGCGACCGGAGCAAGCCAACTGCATCATCAGGAGGCTGAGGCTGTAGAACCGGAAGTGGAGAAACAGCCGCAAGTGGCGGAAGAAGAGCCGCAGGTGGTTGAGGAAGAAGCACAAGAGACGCAGAAACCGCAAGTGGTGCGCCGCGCGCGCAAACAACCCAAAGAGGTGCAAGAGCCTAAGGCTGAGGAACCTCAGGAACCCAAAGTTAATGAATTGGTAGAAACGGAGGCTGATTATGAATAATGCATTAAAAACATTCACCAACGGTCTTCTCAAAGAGAACCCGACTTTTGTGCTGGTGCTCGGTATGTGTCCGACGCTGGCTACTACGACCAGTGCCATCAACGGTATGTCGATGGGTTTGGCAACGCTCTTCGTGCTCGTTTGCTCGAACGTCGTTATCTCGTTGCTCAAAAACCTCATCCCTGATAAGGTGCGTATTCCGGCGTTTATCGTCGTTATCGCTACTTTCGTGACGCTGGTTCAACTGCTGATGCAGGCTTACTTGCCGGCTATCTATGATGTGCTTGGTCTGTTCATTCCGCTGATTGTGGTGAACTGTATCGTGTTAGGTCGTGCAGAGGCTTTCGCAGCGAAGAATAGTGTAGGTCTTAGTGCGTTGGACGGTCTGGGTATGGGTTTAGGATTTACGTTAGCACTGACTATCCTTGGCGCATTGCGTGAGTTGTTAGGTACGGGTGCTTGCTTCGGTCTGCATCTTTTCCCGGACAACTACGGCGCGCTGATCTTTGTCCTTGCCCCGGGTGCTTTCATTGCGCTCGCTTATCTGATGGCAATCATCAACAAAGCCCAGAAAAAATAACCAATTACAAATCACAAATTACAAATAGTATATGGTTTACTTCTTGATATTCATCTCTGCGATATTCGTTAATAATATCGTATTGAGCCAGTTCTTGGGCATCTGCCCGTTCCTGGGAGTAAGTAAGAAAATTGACACCGCGATGGGTATGAGTGCAGCTGTTATCTTTGTGCTCACGCTCGCAACGGTTGTGACATATCTGCTGCAGATGTTACTCGTGGCGTGGGGCTTGGAGTTCTTGCAAACCATCCTCTTCATTCTCATCATCGCTGCCCTTGTGCAGATGATTGAGATCATGCTGAAGAAAGTGAGTCCGGCATTGTATCAGGCGCTCGGCGTCTTCCTGCCGCTTATCACGACCAACTGTTGTATCCTCGGTGTAGCTATTCTTGTGGCTAACGGCACAGAGAAACTACCGATGGGCGCAGAGCACGGCATGTTAACCGGCACGCTCTTTGCTTTTGCAACCGCTTTGGGCTTTGGTTTGGCACTCATCCTGTTTGCCGGTCTGCGTGAACAACTGGCGCTCAATAAAGTGCCGAGGGCGATGCAAGGTACGCCTATCGCACTTCTGACTGCCGGCCTTCTCGCCATGGCGTTCATGGGCTTCAGTGGAGTGGTGTAATCTGCAATCTATTTTAAGTATATAAGGAACGCGTGTGCGCTTATGCGTATGCGCGCTCTTTTATTTTTGTTAGTTCTTAAAAAGTGTTCAAAATCGCGACAAAATGCAAAAAAATGACATTTTTGTTGTATTTTTTTTGCTCATATCAAAATAATGTTGTAATTTTGCACGCTTTTTCCCCTCGTGCGCATGATGCGCGCGCATATACACGCGGAGACAAAGTAGTGGATTTTTCGAGAGCGTTTCGAGAGCGTATCGAGGGCATATCGAGTCAACATCGAGCCATTATCGAGCCGTTATCGAACCAATATCGAGAGTGAACACAAAAAATAGAAATTTAATTTATAAAACAATATGACTACAATTAAACGTTTTTTAACCTTATTTCTTCTCATCACCCTTAGCCTTACCTATGCCTTGGGAGACGAAACAGCGACACTTACTTTTAGTGCAACACCATCCAATGGACAGGTTTTATCTGATGACAAGAGTAATAGTTGGACATTAACTTCCGATGCTGGTTATTTTGCCCTTGACGGAGGGACTACGGTCCATGTCGGTTCCGGATCAAAGACGGTATCGTATATCACATTTACCTCTTCGGCTTTTAGCGGGAAAACCATAAAGAGTGTTACTGTTACTGGTTACATGGCTTCAGGAAGTGGCGTATCGGCAAATGTAACCGTAAATGGATCCGCTTTCGGAGGTGCTGCACAGAATTTAACTGCAGCCAGTGATACGTACTCCTTTACTGAAAGTGTGGCATGCACAGGGGATGTTGTAGTTACTTTATCCCGTTCGAGTGCTTCTAAAAAGGCCATATACGTTTCTGAAGTAACAGTTACTTATGCAACGGCAGCATGCACGAGTTCCATTACCATATCTCAAGCGGCTGCAACGAATGGAACGTTTTCATTAAGTACTAGTGGATCGGTTTGTATAGATGATGGCAATGCATCTACAACCGTGACTGCTTCGCCAGCCGCACACTATCATTTAGCCAGTGTATCTTGTAAAAATAGTTCAGATGTCAATGTGGGTACTATTGGCTCAATCTCTGGCAATACATGTACCATTACCGGCATCAATGCTTCTTGTACGGTGTCATGTACATTCGTGGAGGATACAAAACATACGGTAACTTTCTTGAACAGTGGTTCATCCGTTGATACAAGAGAAGTTTACGACGGAGAAGAGGTGGGAACTTTGCCAACTTTAACAAGTGGCGATGCTTGTGACCCGACAAGTACAACATTCATGGGATGGATGGAAGGTACAATAAGCGGCAAACAAGCTAGTGCTCCAACTTTTATTTCAGCCAGTGAAGTTATTTCGACCAATAAAACATACAATGCCGTTTGGGCAAAAGCTTCAGGAGGAGGTATATCTGAAGTTTTCTCCGATGATTTGAATGTGACTGGAACAAGTGAATTGTCGACAAGGGCAAATTGGGATGATGTTTATAAAGTATATGGAAACAACGGGACATCCGTGCGACTTTCCAGTAGTAGCTATAGTGGCTATATGACAACCGATGCAATAGATTTGTCCTCAGGAACAGCCACAATTGCTTTTAAGATTGCTGCATATAGCGATACGGAATCAGGCACGGTGTCGCTTGAAACCACGAGTGGTAGTTTTAGTACGAGCAGTTTTACAAATACTTCTACTAGTTTCACAGAATATAGTACGACATTAACAGGAGGCGATGCTAGCACGCAGATAACATTCCGAGGCAATAAAAGTCATCGTGTGTTTTTAAAAGATGTGTCCATCTCGACAGGAAGCGTTTCCTATTCCGATTATCTGACTTCTTGTGGTCCGGCAATCAATGCTTCAGATGCGTATGTTACTTCAACTAATGGCCAATATGTTAAGGTAATTATTCCTGTTCAGGCAACGAATTATGAAGACAATGCAACGTTGACCGCGTCTATCCCTGGCGGCACACGCTTTACGATTCTTTCAGGAGCAAGTCAAAGCATTACTGCAGATGCTACGTTGGAAGGAGAGGTGGTAGTGCAATATTATCCGAACGCGTATAATACAACCAATGATGTTACATTAACTCTCTCAACGGCATCTCCTGCTGTCAGCAAATCTATTACCATCCACGGTCGTTCACTCCCGCAGGAGTTTGCTATTGTGGCCAATAATAGCGGAGACATTGCTATGCCGGCAAATATGAACGGAACACCGGACTCTCGTAGAGCTCAACCCGTAACAATTACCGCTGGACAAGTGGAATGTGTTCCTGCTGTCTGCACTTACACGTTGGAAGGCGTTGCAACCGGTCGTTATGCGGGTCACGGTACGGCAGTACGACTCAAAGGTTATACAACAAACAAATATCTTAAGACGGTCGGATCTGATAGTTATGAACTCCAAAACACAGATTATACTGATGATGATTTGTTTGAGTGGATACTTACCACGTCTGATAATGAAAGTTATGAGATTCAAAGCCATAATGCAGCAACTGTTACTGCAACGCGTCAGATACGTCATCGTAATACCGGACATTTCGGTAACTTCAACAATACCAACGGTGGTGTGAAGATTCTAAAATTCATTGAAGTTGCTGCAGATTGCAAACCGATGAATGTGACTGTTACCAACATTACTCATGAGAGCGCCAAAATTGAATTCGAAGGAACAGCATCTTCTCATACGCTCACTATCACCGGTGCCGGCTATAGTGGTACATACTCATCGGCTAGCGCTTATACTAGCGGCACGGTCATTACCGGCTTAAGCGCATCAACGAGTTACACATATACATTGACTCCGAGTTGCAGCGCCAATTGTGCTGTAACAGGGTCCTTCTCAACCATCGCAGCTCCTATTACTGTGACTCTCTCTAAAGATGGGAAAACAAAGAGTCTCGGCGAACAAGCCAATCCGTATACCCTTCCGTCTTCCGTTACGGCTCCCTGCGAAGGCTGGACTTTTGATGGTTGGAGCAAAACACCTGTCACAACAGGTTCAACGTCTTATATAAAAGTAACTCAAGCAGATGAGACACATACATACTATGCTGTGTATAAAACTAGCGGCGGAGGAGGTGGCGCCTCTTATACGAAAGTAGCAAATGATGCCGGATTAGTTAGCGGAAAAAACTATGTAATCGGTTATTACGCCGCATCTACTATGCACGTGGCAGGTGCTATATCTGATGATTACTTAGCGGATGTAACAGGTAATACTAGTGCCGATGGCAGTGAAATAACAGCTCTTTCTGCAAGTGCAGAGATATTTACTCTTGGTGGTACGTCCGGCGCGTGGACATTAACCAGTACCAATGGCGTACTCGGTGCTACTGCTGTTAAGAAAGTGGCATACGATTCCGGTACGCAAACATGGAGTATTAGTATCTCGTCAGGAGACGCTACCATAACGAATACTACCGGTTCGTGTGGCACGCTATATTTTAACTCGGGCTCGCCTCGTTTCACTACATATACTTCAACGCAAAAAACTCCCTCACTATATTTGGAAGGTAGCGGCTATGAGTATAGTTCGACGACCGATTGTAAGGAGTGTACAGTAGCAGGTGCATCCTTCTCTTTGGGTGATGTGGTAAATAAGAGTTCTGAGAGTGCTGACTTTACGAACACAGTAACATACACCAAAACAAATACGAAAACACAAGAGTGGACTTCCAGTAACACTTCTGTGGCTACTGTTAATGCGACTACCGGCTTGGTGCACATTGTTGCGCAAGGAACAACGACGATTACCCTTTCCCAAGCATTAGATGACACTAATGATCCGGACAATGTCTGCGCAGTAAAGATATCGTATGTGCTGAATGTGAATCCGCCGGCAGTAGATGTAGTTGAGGTAACAGAAGATGACAAGATTATCATTGAGCACGATATTGATGATAGTAACTCGAAGATTGTTGTTGCAGAGCAAGAAACAGGTGTTAGTGGTAACGTTGCAAAAGATATCTTCTTCTCAAAATACTACGAGGCTGCCAGCAACTTGAAATTGTTTGCTTTATACAATGGCACAAAAAATAATATCGACTTAAGTAAACTGCGCGTTCGTGCAAGTTATATTTCAAGCAATACTCCTCATTGGCCAACAGCCTCTGGAAGTCACGGTTATCTAGAACTGAGTTCTGTTGCAAAACTTGAATCAGATTTCCCCGGATATTTGTTGCCGCCATTTACGGAAATCATCTTCTGGTCAAATAACCATGGTGGAGACAATGCAAAGCTGCGTGCATGTGTTGCGTTTGAAGTAAAGGGCAAGGAGTATGATATGGATGATTTGGAGGCAGGTAATGTCCCCGGTTGGTATTGCGTCGGTTCTCCAACTGACTATGCGACTGCAGATTCCGACGGAAATTTATCGTTCGTATTCAATGGTCCAAATACGTTGCTTTTGGAACGTGACTCCACCTCATTTGGAACTGAAGGATGGAAACCTATTGATATATTAGGTGCTGTCGATGCAAGTGGCAATCCAATTAACACAAGATATGCCAATTCGAACGCGAAGCCAGCAAAGGCGGAAGGTAATGGTCTTATCAAGACGGTAACTGCAGATGGCTCCGTAGTAAATGATACTGAAAAATATACTATCAATGGCATAGCAAACATGCCACTCAATGATGATCCGGGAGGTTTCTGGGCAAAGGTTAACTACGATGATGCTACAGAGATTCCTTTAAGTACGAACCGTTACTACTTGTATCGTAAGAGCGATGTGGAAGATGGCTCGGATGCGGTGAAACTCAATATTGATCGTTTCAATACCCTTAGCACAGAATGGGTAGGAAAACCGGTCGGTGGAGCCAAGAGTGATGCTACGAGTTGCTACTCGGGAGAAATGTTCTCTGAAGTGGGTTCTTATGATTACTCGCACTACTTTACTACGTGGAACGATGTGTCCTTAAATGACGAGGATTTTCAAAAATTAGCAGATGGTACTTATTCTGTGAAAATTGATAATTTAGCAGGTCACTCATGTAAAACATTACGTATTTGTGTTACCAATTTGGCAGGTACTGATACATTAGCGAAAGTGGAATACAAGGTACCAATCATCGTAAAGAATGGTACGAAGAATACCAATGATGCTATCTTTACGGGAGACGGTTTTGGTTCTGAAGTTTGTTCTACTTGCGATGTGGTCGTTTTGAATGGCGCAACATTGGAGGCTTCTACTGCATTGTCCGCAGTGAAGGAAGTTCGTAATCTCGAAGTTTATGCTGGCGGTACTTTGAATATAGACGGCAGTAAGGAACTGACAGTCAACCAACTCATCATGCGTTCAAAAGACGATGCTGTTTCAAGAGCTAAACTGCCGAGCGAAAACTTTAGTCGTCGTAACAAAACAATCTTGTTTGACAAACGTATTACCGGTACACGCTGGTATTGGTTGACATTGCCTTACGATTGGAAAATAGACGATGTAACATTCCGTAACGGTGAACCGGCGAAATACAACGTTGATTGGTGGCTTCGTACATACGATGGCAAGCAACGAGCAACAGGCGATGAGAGCAAGTCAACCAACTGGGTTCGCGTGCCAGACCATTCTACACTCAAAGCCGGTGCCGGATATATCGTGGCTGTTAACCCAACGACAGGTCATACTTATGGAGAGTTGCGTTTCCCGATGGCGGCTGCGCTGTTGGATAAGGACCGCGATGTGACGGTGCCTGTTAAAGCATGGGGCGCAACAACTTCAGTCGCTCCGAACCATTTAGGTTGGAACTTGGTTGGCAATCCGTATTTGAATGACTATGAGTATAGTGGCATGCCGGATATTCTGACAGTCGGTAAATTGGTGTTCAACTCCTCTACCGGTTTGTATGAATTAAACACTACAGCAGGCTTGCGTTATGTAGTTGAATCCGTAAACCCGAGTGGCTACGGAGAGTATAAACAGGAGGCCTTGGCGGACAATAAACTGCTCGAACCGTTCAAAGCATACTTTGTTCAGATTGATGGTTCGTCTGATGGTCAAGCGCTCAACATTGAGTTTGCTTATTCTTCCTCACATATGCGTAAATCGCCGGTACGTCGTGCTCCGAAAGATTACTTGGACGAAGCAGCTGACGATATCGTTTGGGTACCGATTAACCTGACAAATGTTTTGGATGAATCAGACGAGACCACGTTCCTTGTTAGCAACCGTTTCACGGATAACTACGACATGATGGATGATTTGGCTAAATGGCGTCGCGCATATTATGAGTATTATGATCAGCCGATTTTGGCAAGCCGTAACAAAGAAGGAGAAATGGTATTTAATGCTCTTTCGGATAGTTCTGCTATGGCAGGTATCCCACTGAACTTCTTCGCTCCAACTGCCGGAACATACACAATGTCGCTGAATAACAAATACGGCGTGGAGAATATCAAGTCGGCGAAGTTGTATGATGCTTTGGCAAAGATAGAGCACGACCTGAAAGCCAATGGCGCTTACACCTTCTCCACAGAACGTACGGACAACACCAGCCGCTTCATTCTCTACTTGGCGGTTGAGAGACAAAAAGTACCGACGGGAATCGGTAATGCCAATGACGACAACGCTCCGCGTAAGATACTCTATAACGGAACTATCTACATTGTTCACGGAGGAAAAGTATATGATATCACAGGCAAGCAATTGCGTTAATCAAGATTAATTTTACAGAAAACGAACGATTATGAAATTGATGACTAGCGCAATAATACGTAAATCCTCGTTCTTCCTGCTCGGAGGAATGGCTACCGCTGCCGGTTGGGGTGTTTATACTGCGGGGAACATTTTCGATAAGATGAAAGAATCGCAGATGCAGGAGGGGAATAACCCTGTTGCAATCTCTGCTACTGCGCCTGCGAGAGACGGAATAACCACATTGCCGTTTACCACTACGTCGCATCTGAGCCGTACCGCTAATCGTATCAGTGCAGCTGCGCCATCGCTGGCAGGTGATAACCCGATGTCATTGCCTACCACTACGATGAATAGCACCAGTCTCTTTGCGCACGGGGGAACTATTGCTCCGCAAGGCACGAGCAGTCGCAGTGTGACGAGAAGCAGTGGAGTGGGGAATGCATCGCAGATTCGTAGTACAGCGGAAGACGCTAAACGTACTCAACCCATCTCCAGAGGTGGAAGTATGTTAGCATTATCTTCATCGACAATGATTACCTCTCCGGGAGCTGCGAATGCTGCCGCTATTGCAACAATGGCAGTTAATTCCGCTTCTATGAGTAGTGGACCGAGAAAGGAACCGGATTTACCGGATGTGCCGTTCCCGACTCCTGTGCCTGTAGGTGATGTGGCGTGGGCGTTGATGGCGTTACTGGCTGCGGTATATGCTGTGTTTACCACGCGCGCCGTGAGAAAAGCCCGCCAAAAAGAGAAATAAGGATATAGAAAGGATAAAGAATTTCCAATAGCAGAGCCACGTACCACGAA
The DNA here is from genome assembly GCA_017649925.1 of Paludibacteraceae bacterium. Taxonomy (GTDB): domain Bacteria; phylum Bacteroidota; class Bacteroidia; order Bacteroidales; family Paludibacteraceae; genus Colicola. Next base: position 119,614 of record JAGCFX010000031.1, read on the forward strand.
GTGCGTGGCTCGCGTTTTTTAATCAGCGAATATTCAATTGGGAATTTAATAAGAATAATCGGAGGGCAAAGGATTTGCAGCAGATTGATGGCAATAACCCATGTCCCGCAACGGATAATATCTTTGTCGGTATATTTCGGCGCTTTGCCGGCCCAACGCATTCGCTGACGGAAGAAACTGCGCCACGAAGTTAGTGGACGTACAATGGCAGTATAATCAGGTTCATCAATCACACCAATCCTATATCCGCGGCGTTTGCCTGCTTCCAACAAAAACATATCATCGCCGCTCGGTATCTCCGGATGTAATTCTCCTTCGCATTCTAGCCAAACCGTCCGTTTAACAATCAAGTTAGCACCCGAACACATAACTGCTTGGCCGCGTTTGGCGGTTCGCATTGTCAACTCCTGTATTGCTGCGTATTCAGCGATTTGAAGCCGTTCCAATAAAGAAGGCTTTTCGTTTTCGCTCTCCATCTTTAGTGGAAGAATAATCAAATCACAATTTTCAATCTCCAATCTCCAATCTCCACTCGTGCAAGCTTTTGGTCGCACGATATCATCATCATGAAGCCAAACATATTCTGTGTTGACGGCGCGGATAAGTTTTGAGAGCGCGTGCTTTTTGCCGAGGTTGTCATCGTTGATGCCGCGCTGCGGAGTAATATGCGAAATCGATGCGCTATCCCCAGTATTCGTTGCCGTGTCGTTGTCGTGTCGTTGCCGTGTCGTTGCCGTGATTTGCTCGACAAATTCGGGATAGCTTTTGCTGATACATGTTTGTTCGTCTTTTGAGATTTTGAAATCAGCAGCCATCAGCGCCATCGCCATTCGATGGTCGTTTCGCACTTCGTGCCGCTGAACAGCTTCAATGCGGTCGGACTCTTTGAATCGCAGGCGTTCTATGCCGGAGGCATGTAATTCAATCGATAGTTTTTCGCAAGTCAAAGCTATTGCCGGATACAAGTCCGGGCAATGCGAGAAATCGATTGTGATTGGTGATTGGTAATTGGTAATTGATGATTTAAAAATTTCTACACCGCCATTCACAAACTTTGTCTCTACGCCAAAATATTTGGCATAGATATCTGCTACCACTTTATCACCTTGCAAACTATCTTCGTTCAAGCCATCCAACAAGAGTTCGCCTCCAAGAATGGCAATATACTCATACCAAAAGGCTGCAGCGGACCAGTCCGCTTCAAGCGGGATATTAGGATAAGTCTCAACGAGGCGGCGAGACATCGTAATGTAAGGCGATTCGTCTTTTTCTACCGGTACTTTCTTGCCATGTAAGATGAGTGCGGAGGTGGTCTGTGAAGTGGGTTTGCCGTCACGCTCTTTGAGTCGCGGATCACCATCTAATGTGATTGGTTCACCAGGATAGCATTGGGCTATATGAACCTGCAGAAACCGTAATGCCGTGCCACAGTTCTTCAGATTCAGCACCAACGGTGCTTGTTTGACGTTGTTTGATGTTGTTTGACGTTGTTTATACTCCTGTAATAGTTCTAACGCATCATGCAACACGTGCACATCGTCAGGCATATCTGCAGAGACCCGCATAAGCGGATCTCCGTGAATAGCCTGTAACAACAGTATCCTGTTGGCAATACTTTTTGATATCGGCAGTTTAATTGACACTCGGCAGCGGACTATAATCCTTACTGTAACGCAGATGTTGTGCTACGTAGCCTTCCGTAAAGTCAATTTTGACATTGGTGATGTGACCTTCTTTGTCACGCTCGGCGGTATAAACCGGATTCACAAAACCTTTGTAAGGCGCGAGGTTGAGTTTTGCGTAACGCTCAAGCAGTTCCTTGTGCAAGTCGGGATTGACGCGCACGGCGTAGGTCTCTACCATCGCTTTCGCGGCAGGATAGTCACCTTCGGAAGTGATTCGTTGAATTTCTGCGAGCAGTTGTCCGAAGAGCCGGCGCACGCCGTCATAATCGTTGACCTGCAAGAAATGTTTGCCGTCGCGCTCGATGATCTCCACCTCTTTGTTCTGTGCGTGCTCTAGCACCCAGTTAGCGATGAGTTGACGGTTTCGCATATGCGCTTCCTCGATATCCTTACCCGGCTCGATGCGCACGAGTTGGGTCATGGCGCCGTTCATCAGTTGATGGTAATAGCCGGCTTTGTAAGCCTCGGCGTTTGGCAGCAAGCCCAATTCCACTAGTTTCGGATCCGCCAGGTAATAGAGACCGAAGAGGTCCGCACGCGCTTCCTCGATGGTCGAGGCATGTTCTTTGAGAGCATCTTTGCTGATGCCAGGCAGCAGTTTGCCGGAACCGTGTCCTACACACTCATGGAGATCGGTGTGTAAATCGTTGCACAGCGCGCCGTATTGCTCGTAGATTGCACGGATGTCATCGTCGATCATAAACTCTTCGCTGAAACCGTTACCTTTTGCAGCCTCATTATAGGCATGCATGAGGTTATCGATAGTGACGGACTTCGAGCCGTACTCTTTGCGAATCCAGTTAGCGTTCGGTAAGTTGATGCCAATCGGCGTAGCAGGATAGCAATCGCCGGCGAGGATGGCTGCCGTGATGACTTTAGCAGAAACGCCTTTGACTTCTTCTTTCTTAAATCGCTTGTCGGTAGGCGAGTGGTCTTCGAACCATTGCGCATTCTCGGAGATGAGTTGCGCGCGGAGTGTAGCCTGCAGGTCTTTGAAGTTAACCATCGACTCCCATGTTCCTGTAATGCCCAGCGGATCGGAGTAGGTCTCTGTGAAACCGTTGACAAAATCAACACGGCTGTCAAGGTCTTTTACCCATGCGATGCAGTATTCATTGAAGAGTTTGAGGTCACCCGTCTCGTTGAATGCAATCAGTTTCTCTAGCACTTTGCGTTGTTGGTCGTTCTCCACATATTGAAGTGCTTCGCGCAGCCAGAAAACGACATGCTCCAGTGCCTCGCCGTACAGTCCGCCAACTTTATAAACGCGCTCTACGATCTCGCCTTTTTCATTCTTGACAAGTTGGCTATTCAGACCTATCCACAGCGGTTCGGGCGAGTTGTCTTTATGCGCGGCATACCATGCCTCGGCTTCAGCTTGCGTCACACCATTGCCGTAGTAGTTGCCGGCAGAGTTAGCCACCAGATCCACGCCGTCTTGCGCAGTCGTTCGCTTGGGCATTACGTTCGGGTCGAACATCACGGGCAGAATAGATGCGTCATAGGTTACGCCAGCTTTCTCGCACGCGGCAACAAACCAATCTTGCGTGAATTCCGGCAAGAACTTATCTTCCGAATAATGGTGATGGATACCATTGGAGAACCAGACGCGTTTGAGGTAACGCTCAAATGCCGCGAACTCTTCCGCCGATTGGTCGTACGGATAGTTGAGGTACAACTCCTCGCACGCGCGACGAATACGGAGGTTATAACGGCCGTTTTGGTCAAACAAGATATCCCGTCCCCACAAAGCCGCCTCGCTCAGGCAATAGATGAGCGATTTCTGTTGTAGCGTCAACTGATCAAACTCCGGCACATCGAAACGGAGGATCTCCAAGTCATAGAACTTATCCACGTTGTACTGAAAAGCTTGCTTTCCGCAAGTCTGTTTTTGTTGACAGCCGCAGAGTATCCCCACGGCTGCCAATATGATAGATACTTTTTTCATTCTAAATAGTGAATGCTGATTTTTGAAGGCTTAGATGCGCTCCAAAACGGTGTGTACCAACTCTTTGATACGCGGTTTGTAATCTGTGTTAGCAGCTTCAATCTTACGTTGCGCAATAACACAGCAAACGGTCATTGCGCGGTGGCCCATATGAAGTGCCAAACCGGCGATACAGCTGCCTTCCATCTCATAGTTCGTGATACGTTGACCCTCATAACGGAAAGCGGTGATCTTCTCGTTGATATCGGGCACCGCGAGATCAACGCGCAGTACGCGACCTTGCGGACCATAGAAACCGTTCGCAGCAATCGTGCAACCACGCATCATGTCATCCTTTGCGATACGGTCAACCAACTCCGGATTAGCGGAAACGACATAAGGCACAGCGGCTTTCTTCGGATAACCGACGAAGTCCACAAATGCTTTCTCGAAACCGAGGTCAGCAATCTTATCGCGGTCATGGTAGAAAGCCAATACGCCGTCAAAACCGATGGACTTCTGGCTTACGAGGAAAGTGCCCAGAGGGATATCCTCCTGCATACCACCGCACGTACCGATGCGCACGATGTCAAGGCAGCGTTTTTGCGCCTTTTCCGTACGCGTAGCAAAGTCGATGTTAGCGAGCGCGTCAATCTCATTCATTACGATATCGCAGTTGTCCGTACCGATACCGGTAGAGATACAACTGATTCGTTTGCCTTGGAACTTACCGGTGATCGTATGGAACTCACGACTCTGAACGTTGCATTCGATACTTCCTTCATCGAAGAAAGAAGCCACCATGTTCACACGGTCTTGGTCTCCGACGAGAATCACTTTGTCAGCCAAGAACTCAGGTTTGAGATGCAAATGAAATGCAGAACCATCCGCATTGATGATTAACTGCGAAGCAGGGAAAGTTTTCATGATAAGATAATTTATGATTTATAATTTACGAATTCTATATTAGGCTTCGCCGCCAGTGAAGGTCAGTGGTAATGTAGTGCCGGGCATAGGTCCGCCAAGCGGTTGGATGGTACCAAACTTCTGCTCGTACTGACCGATATTGTTTTGCAGCGCACCGAGGATTTTCTTCGCCTGATCCGGCGTCACAACCACGCGTGCTACTACGTTTGCTTGTTGGATACCCGGCATCAGCTGTGCGAAGTCAAGTACAAACTCTGTGGGTGTATGCGCGATGAGCGCGAGGTTTGCAAACACGCCCTGTGCTTTATCTTGGGCGATGTTGATAGATAATTGTTTTTGCTCGTTTGCCATATTTTTACCAATTATTGTTTTTTCGTTGTGGGATAACAAGCATCCAAAGGGAGACAAGTGGTAATATAATGTCAAACCAAAGGATGCTGAACATGTTGAATTTCCGTAAGCCCATGCGGCGTGCGGAAGTGTTGAGTATAGCCGTCTGGATAATCCAACGCACGAGGAAAAGACCTACTGCTGCCAGCGACAAAAGGAGTGATAGCCCATTGTTCGCTGTACATTGATACGCAAGTATACCAATCACCAGCGCATAGAAGAGTGCGCGTGTGAGAGGTTCAAGCGTCAGGCGGAACTTCGTGCTCTCGCGGTAGGCGGGAGAAACGGAAATGTGACGGCGTTTCTGTTGCAGCCAGTCGCGCAATGTCGTCTTGGCGATAGACCATGTGTAGCTCTTGTGACTCAACACTACGGCGGTGTTCTTGCGCGTTGCTACATGGTTCACAAAGAGGTCATCGTCGCCCGCGCGGTTGGTCATCAGGTGCGTAAAACCTCCGGACTCAAAGAAGAACGCCTTGCGATAGGCAAGGTTACGTCCCACGCCCATATACGGATGACCGCACAAGGCCGCACCCATATAATGAAGTCCGTTGAAGAGCGTGTCGTAGCATACAAGGCGGTTGATATGACCTTCCTCCTCAAAGTAAGCTCCGAACCCAAGAACAATGTCCTTTGAACCTTCAAACCCCTTCATCATCTCGCTAATCCACTGGTCGGATTTCGGACAACAATCTGCATCCGTGAGTAACAGATAGTCGTATTTCGCAGCCTTGGCTGCTAATGTGATACCGAGTTTTTTTGTCGAGTTGACACGCGCGCCATAGGGCACAAACGTCATATGGATTCGCAAATCGCGAGTCATGAAACTCTCCACCACATCGCGCGTAGCATCCTCCGAACCATCATCCACTATAATCACTTCATATTCCGGCCAATCCTGCGTCAGTAATACCGGTAAGTATTGCGAGAGATTATACGCCTCGTTATGCGCGCAGAGAATCACGCTCACTCCCGGAAAATCTTCCCTCGGTTCTTGTACATTGTCCTTTGTGCTTTTTCTCAGTTTTCTCGCTGTGGCGGCCAGATAACGGGCATAGAACCACAGTTGCGCCAGAAAAAGCACACCCAGCGCGCTGAGAAGCAACCAGTCGATACTATTTAACTCTTCTATCATCAATTCTCAATCTTCAATTTGTACGTGTGCGTACTGCTTCCGTCTTCCGCTTTGACGGTGATGATCCATGGCTTGCCGTTGATCTCGCCCGGCGTCACAACCATCTCCTGGCTATCCAGCTTACGACCATTGAAACGCGCACGCTCGCCTTTGATATTCGTCAGCGAACCGATACCGCGCATGCCGACGATCTTAATCTCTGACGGCTGGAGGCCAAGTTCGGAGAGTTTGCAAGTTTGTACCTTCTCGGTGTTCGGGTTGAAGGCTTTCCACTCTTTGCCGTTAATCATCATTTTGTCGATGCGTGACGAATAAATCAGTTCCACGTCATCCACATACAGCGCGTTGCCATCATAAAGGCCGTCGTTCGCGCGGAAAGCCGGGTAGTTGCCTGCCGAGAAGATGACGTTGCACATCGTCGGACGACCGTCGCTCTTATAGAGAATAGGCACTTTGATCTGTGTCCACTCATTGTATTTGGCACGTGCGCGATACCAACCTTCCGCCACTTGCCGAACCGGCTGATCAATGCCGCATTCGTTGCCATCTGTCGCAGAACGAATATCGCTCTCTTCGTTGACGCGCTCAGTCTCCGTACATCCGCCATTCTTCGATTTGTAATGGCTGCTTTTCGCAGTGCCACTCCAGGAGTAGAAAAGCAAATGGAAGTCCTCTTTGTCGGTGTTGGCGCCTACACGTTTGATCCAAACAACCATCGTGTCCGGGCGATATTTCCAAGGAATACCACCTTCCGTTCCGGCAGTTGCACTATTCAGATTCAGACCTTTCAGATATTGCCATGGGTAACCCAGCGACATATAACCCGGACCCGTAGCGCCGAGATTTAACTTAGGAATTCCGATCGCCCTATCCGTAACATATGCGCAGAAACCTGTGCGGCCCTGCTTCTGAAACATAAACGTGAATTTGGAGCCTACTTGGTTTACGTTCGAGCCGTGCCAGTCTTTTAACTGCACATCACTCTTGAACTTATCCGACCAGTTCTCAAAATGAGGGTCTGGCAACTGCTGCGCAACAACAAGCGTGCTGCACACAACAGCATAAAAGATACTCAAAAGAAGCTTTTTCATTTCCATCTTACTAAAAATCGCGACAAAATTACAAAATTTTTTGCATATATGCAAATATTTTACTACTTTTGCAGCAAATTTATGCAATTATCGTGCCATGGCGAATAATACTTTCGGCGAAAAATGGTCGTTTACAAGCTTCGGCGAGTCTCACGGCGTAGCGATTGGTGGCGTGCTGGACGGTGTTCCGGCAGGCTTGCATATCGATTTTGATATGATCCGCGAAGAATTGGAGCGCAGAGCAGGAAAAGGTCTTGTGGGCGTTTCTCCCCGGGCGAAGAACGAACCCGACGAAGTCGAATGGCTTTCGGGAGTATTAGACGGCGTCACGCTCGGCACGCCGATTGCATTTGTCATCCGCAACAAAGACGCTCGGCCGGAAGACTACGAATGGCTCAAACATACCTATCGCGAGGGACATGCGGACCGTGTTTATGATCAGAAATACGGCATTCGTGATTGGCGTGGAGGCGGCAGAGCCAGTGCTCGGGAAACGGCAGCGCGCGTTGTGGCCGGGTGTATAGCCAAGCAACAACTGGCGGCGAAAGGTATCGCTATCCATGCGCAACTGGTGCAAGTGGGCGCTGAGACTGATCCGGATAAGTTTGCTCAGATGATTGCTGACTATCAGAAAGAAGGTAATTCCATCGGCGGAATCGTAGAGTGTCATATCACGGGATTGCAGGCCGGAGTAGGGGAACCGATCTTCCATAAACTGCAAGCAGAACTGGCGTTTGCCATCATGAGTATCAATGCCTGCAAAGGCTTTGAGTATGGCACGGGTTTTGGCGGCGTCACGCAGCCCGGCAGCGCCATCAATCATATATCCGGCGGTATTGCCGGCGGTATCTCTGATGGCTCGGAAATAACCTTCCGCTGCGTTTTCAAACCCACGCCGAGTACCAGAAAAGCCTTGGAGAAAATTGTGCCAACAGACAGTGCCGTTGGTCGGTTTGATGCCTGCGTTGCTACTCGTGCCGTTCCTGTCGTTGAAGCCATGACCGCCCTCGTGCTGACTAATTTGGTGTAATATTGGATTGGTATCAAATCACGGGTTGTACCAGCTCTCTTGGGCGGATGCCGCGTCTCCCGTTCCGTCGGGAGAACGCTCCGGGCTCGATACGCGCTCGTAATTGCCTCGATTCGATTCTCTCTCGATTGTGTCTCGCCAGTCTGATTCTTTTTTACTTGGTCTTTCCCGCTTTTCCGCCGTTGATGTCTCCTGAGCCTTTGAAAAATAAGGCATGCAACGGAGTAATATTAGGCTATTAACACGTGATTATCATGTGATTAATACGTGATTAACTCTTCAATCCTTCAATAACTAAACTTGCAAGCGTCAGGCCGAAAACTCCTGTCACTTGCATCAGGGAACCTCGTGTCTCGCAGCGCTGCGCTTGTTCTTCGGAATAGACGCAGCGTATTCTTTTGTTCGGATGCCAGTCTAACCGTTTCATCCTTGCCCTCACGGCTTTTGCTAATGCATCACCTTTGATGGACATCAACTCGCCCGTAGTAATTTGTGTCGGATCAAAACGCAGCGCAGCACCCATACTGCTGAATATCTTCAAGCCGCGTACGCGCGACGCATATAATATAAGGTCTGCCTTGTCGTTCACACTATCGATGGCGTCAATAACAAACTGGTGATTAGCGATTTGTGCGTTGAGGTTTTCATTGTCACCATGATAAAACTCCGGGATGGCAACAATCTCTGCTTCCGGGTTGATTTCCAAGAGCCGTGCCTTCAATGCCTCTACTTTTGGCACGCCCATCGTCTCACGCGTCGCAGGCAGTTGGCGGTTGATGTTACTCGGTTGGACGGTATCCCCGTCAACAATTGTCAGATGCAGCAATCCCGTACGAATCAGGCATTCCGCAGCCCACGAACCGACACCGCCGACACCAAAGATAATCACGCGTTTGGTGCGCAGCGCTTCCATTACTTCCGCACCTAATAATGCTTCACTCCGAGAGAAAAATTCGTCCATATTCACCTAATTTGACTGCAAAAGTACAAAAAAATAAGCATTTGTGCAAAAAAAAGTGCTCAAAATTTTGCTAATTCAAAAAAAAGCAGTACCTTTGCACGCTTTTTTCCGGAAAAGCGCGCCCAGGTGGCGGAATTGGTAGACGCGTTGGTCTCAAACACCAATGGGAAACCGTGCCGGTTCGATCCCGGCCCTGGGTACTAAGAAAGGAGGTGTATGCAATGATTATCGTTCCTGTAAAAGAAGGTGAGAACATCGAGCGCGCGATTAAGAAATTCAAACGCAAATTCGATAAGACGGGTGTCATCAAGGAGCTCCGTCGTCGTCAGCAATTCGATAAACCGAGTGAGCTGAAACGAATTAAGATGGCGCATGCTAAGTATGTGCAATCGTTGCACGCTAACGACGATAAGTAATTAACTTATCTCACTCCAATTATAAGCCTGCTTGACACGTAAAATGTCAAGCTGGTTTTTGTATATACGGTTGCGTTCGTCTTCCAGCAGCGGATCGGCATCCAGAATATCTTTTGCCGCCTGACGAGCCAGCGCCACCAACCGTCCGTCGGTCGCCAAGTTGGCGATATGGAGTTCAAATGGCGTGCCTGATTGCATTGTTCCCTGCAAGTCTCCGGGACCGCGTAACTGCAGATCGGCTTCCGCGATGCGGAATCCGTCATTCGTTTCCACCATGATGTTCATGCGTTTGCGAGTATCTGCGCTCATCTCCATGTCGGTCAGTAACACGCAGTAACTCTGGTCTCCGCCGCGCCCTACGCGCCCGCGCAACTGATGCAACTGGCTCAAGCCGAAACGCTCGGCATTCTGAATGAGCATTACCGTTGCATTCGGCACATTGACACCCACTTCGATAACCGTAGTGGCGACCAGTATCTGCGTCTCGCCGCTTACAAAACGCTGCATCTGCAAGTCTTTGTCCGCTGCTTTCATCTGGCCGTGAACCATCGAGATGCGATATTCCGGTAGCGCCTCACATAGTTCGTTGTAGCCGTTCTGCAAGTCCTGCAAATCCAATTTCTCGTTCTCTTTGATAAGCGGATAAACGACGTACACCTGTCGCCCGGCATCAATCTGCTTGCGCAAGAAAGCGTACACCTGCGCACGACGTTTGATGGAGTAATGGATCGTCTGAATAGGCTTGCGCCCGGGCGGTAACTCATCAATAATTGATACCTGCAAATCACCGTAAACCGTCATGGCCAATGTTCTCGGAATAGGTGTGGCGGTCATGACAAGGATATGCGGCGGGGTCTGGTTTTTGCGCCATAACTTCTCGCGCTGCGCCACGCCGAAACGGTGTTGCTCGTCAATGACAACGAAACCTAAGTTCTGCCATTGCACGGCATCCTCAATCAGCGCGTGCGTGCCGATCAGTATATGAATCGTGCCGTTCATCAGTCCGTTGTGTATAGGCACGCGGTTCTTCGCCGTTGTTGAACCCGTCAGTAACGCGACATGTACGGCATCGCCCAACGGCGCAAGGAAGGCTTTGAGAGTCTCGTAGTGTTGCGCGGCAAGAATTTCCGTCGGCGCCATGATACAAGCCTGATAACCGTTGTCAATCGCCAGCAGACAACACATCAATGCAACCAATGTCTTACCCGATCCCACATCGCCTTGCAGCAAACGATTCATCTGGTGACCGCTCTTCAGGTCATCGTGAATCTCATGAATAACGCGTTTCTGGGCATTCGTTAACTCAAAAGGCAGGGCTTTATACAGCGCATGGAAACGGCTGCCGACGATAGGCATCGTGAAACCGGGATTCTGTTCCCGACGTTTCATCAGCCTCAGAATCTGCAACTGGGTGAAGAATAGTTCTTCAAACTTCAGCCTTGCCCGCGCGTTTTGCATCGCCGCCGTGTCTTTCGGAAAATGCACATTGATCAACGCATCGGTCAAGCTCATTAAACGGTATTGCTGCAGCACGTCAGCGCCGATGGTATCCGGCACGCCGGCTTTGAGGTCCGGCAGCAGTTCGGCGATGATGTTGCGCATGGCTTTGGAGTTGAGCCCGTGACGTTTCATCTTGTCCGTGGTGTTGTAGTACGGCTCCAAACCTTGCGTCATCTCGGGCGTCACTTTGCTCATCGGCGTCAACTCCGGGTGAACAAAGTTGTAGATGTGCTGAAAACGGCTCGGTTTGCCAAACAGTAGATACTTCACGCCGCGCTGCAACTTGACGTATTTGACGCCTTGAAACCACACCAACTCGCACTGATGCGTGCCGTCAAAAAATGTGGCACTCAGTCGCTGCGCCTTGCCGATTCCCACCGTGTGCCACTCTGTGACCTCACCGATGATTTGCACATACGTATCTTCGTCGTCTAACTCGGCGATGCGGTAGAAACGGCTACGGTCAATATATTTGTATGGATACTGACGTATCATATCGAGCGCGGTATTCACACCAAGCTCTTTACGAAGAATGTCGGCACGTTTGGCACCGACATTCTTACAATACGTTATATCTCTATGAGCGAGTTCCACGTCCGAATGGTTGGCTTGCTCCGGTCCCAAACCGGTTATTGCAACTTGAAGTTAACCGGAACAGTGTATTTCACACGTACGGCTTTACCACGTTGTTTGCCCGGTTTCCATTTCGGCATCGACTTGATGACGCGGATGGCTTCTTTGTCCAGCGATGGGTCACCACCCGAACGAACAACCTCAACGTCCACAATTGAACCGTCTTTGTTCACCACGAACTGGCAGATAACACGACCTTGGATTCCGTTCTCTTGCGCGATAACCGGATACTTCACGTTCTCGCTCAGATACTTGAACAATGCTTGCTGACCACCCGGGAACTCAGGCATGGACTCTACGACCACGAAGACAACTTCTTCTTCCTCTTCTTCAACAGGAGCCTCTACCGGCGCTGCGATAACGACCTCGGTCTCTTTGTCATCCTCGGTGTTGATGTCAATAGACTCGGTCTCTACGTTATCTTCAACCACGTTCAGCACTTCCACTTCCTGTACAGCAGGAGGTGGGGGAGGAGGAGGAGTCTCTTGACTGGTCTGCTGAATTTCCACCTCTTCCTCAAAGAGGAACTCGGTGTCCGTCACGTCGTACTTCGTTACCTCGCGCTCTGTCCATTCCAGAGCTACGTAAACGAGGCTGAGTACGAATACCAAACCCATCAACGCATAGACGAGTTTGTCCTTCTCCAAGCTGGCTTTTTCTGATTTCTTGACTTGCATATCTTGTGTTTTTTAGGTCGTAGTTACCAAAATCGGCTGCAAAGATACAACAAAATATTCAAATATGCAAATAAAAAAGAGAAAAATTTGTTCATTTACAAATATTTTTGTAATTTTGCAGCCGATTATGAAGTCATTCATGTCGCAAATATGGCATTCGGCGTCCGCGCGCAATGTGGGCAAACTTCTTTCTGCCAATATTATCGCACAAGCGATAGGCTTGCTTGTGTATCCTATTCTTACGCGTCTTTATTCTCCGGAGGACTTCGGGTTGCTGAATCTATTTTGCAGTATTGGCGGAGTGCTCATTTTGTTGGCACCGATGGAATGGTATAATGCCATCGTTTTGCCCGAACGCGATGAGGACGCAAGACCTGTTGTACATATCTCGTTGTTGGCTATTGCTGCAATAACCGTTCTGTTGGTGTTCTCACTTCCCTTTGCCGAACCTATCGCCGCGTTATTTAAGTCGCCGGATTTGGCAGTCTATTGGTGGCTACTGCCGATTTACGTGTTGCTGATGAGTGTTTGGAATGTGCTGAACTACTGGTATATCCGCCGCAAGGCTTATGGCCGCATCTCCGGTTATCAGGTGTCGCAATCTCTATTCTCGGCGGGTTATAAGGCGGGTTTTGGATTGCTCGGCTTTTTGAATGGCGGATTGATCTGGTCCTCAATCCTTTCGCCGCTCTGTTCGTTGATAATTTCTATTGCTCTGTCCGCGAGAAAACACCTTGTCGCCTTGCTTCATTTCAACTGGACGGAATGCCGTCAGGCGGCTGCCAAATATGCCAATTTCCCTAAATACTCCACTCCCCGAGCATTGCTTAACAACATTGTCGGACAGTTGCCCGTTTTGGTGCTCACGCCGTTGTTTGGCACACGGTTAGTGGGATTCTGGGGAATGGCATTGATGCTTGCTTTTGTGCCAATCAGCACGATTTCCCGCGCATTGTACCAAGTATTGTTTCAAAAGACATCCGAATCG
>JAGCFX010000032.1 GCA_017649925.1 Paludibacteraceae bacterium
AGGTGCGATGCGTCGTCACGGATTAGTGATGGCGATATTCTTGGGTTTGACGGCTTTCGGCATCTGGTCGTTGCCGCGGATGAACAAAGATGAGTTCCCTCAGTTTACTTTGCGCCAGGCGTTGGTGGTGGCTGTCTATCCCGGCGCAACTGCTGAAGAGGTGGAACAACAGGTAACGATTCCACTGGAAAACTATATCAATACTTTCGAGGCCGTTGATAAATCCTTGACATACAGTACTAGCGAAGACGGTATTGCATATATCTACGTAATGCTTCGCATGCATGGTGTGAACGGAGAGGTGGCTTGGAACAAGATTCGCGCAGGCTTGCCGCTCGTGCAGAAGACGCAGATGCCGCCCGGTGTGCTGCAGACGGTGCTCATTGATGATTTCGGCAATACGTCGTCACTGCTTATCGCTATCGAGAGCGACCAACGCAGTCCCCGTGAGTTAGAGCATTACGCCGAGCAAGTTTGTAGTCATTTGCGTACAATACCAGAGATGGGTAAGTTGCGCATCATGGGCCAGCAGACGGAAGAGATAGCTATAACCATCGACCCGGAGCAGTTATCGCGTTATGGCATTAACCCTTCGGCACTGCAGGCACAGATGGCATTGCAAGGCTTACGTACCATCGGCGGCGAGAGTGATGCACACGGTGCACTGCATGTGGTGATTCCTTATGAATCGGAATATGAAATGCAGGAACAGATCGTGTGGTCTGACCCGGCAACAGGCTCAACGATACGGCTCAAAGATATCGCTACGGTGGAGCGTCGCTACCAGACACCGAAACAATACGTGAAATACGATGGCGCGTCATGTCTGATCCTGAACATGGAGATGGTGCCTGGCAACAATATAGTGGCGTTCGGCAAAGAGGTGGACAAACAACTGGCAGAAGCGTCGCAATTGCTACCGCCGGATATTCAATTCCATCGCATCACGGACCAGCCGAAAGTGGTGGACGACTCCGTTGTTTCTTTCTTGCGAGATATTGTTATCTCCATTCTGGTGGTGATTGCCGTGATGCTGCTCCTGTTCCCGCTTCGCACGGCACTGGTATCTGCTACCGGTTTGCCGGTCTGCACAGCAATCTGTATTGGTCTGATGTATGTTACCGGCATCGAACTGAACACCGTGACGCTGGCTGCACTGATCTTCGTGCTTGGAATGATTGTAGACGACTCGGTGATTGTAATTGACGGATATACCAATCAGTTAGAGAAACGACACTCGCGCTGGTATTCTGCGATTGTAAGCACCAGTCTGCTGTTTGTACCGATGTCATTGGCAACAATGGCCATCTGTGGTATGTTCTTCCCTATGACGCGCATTATCACAGGTCCGTTGGGCGAGTTTGTGCAACTCTTTCCGTGGGCGGTGCTGTTTGCATTGGTGGCAAGTATTTTCTACGCTTCGTGGGTAACACCATACTTGGCTTTCAGATATGTGCGCGAGCGCAAAGAGGAGGAACTAAACCTCATAGAACGTGTGCAGAACAAGTTCTTTGTAGGCCTGCAGAACGCATATAAACGGGTGTTACAGGCGTGTTTCAACCATCCTGTGATCGTATGGGTAATGCTCATCGGTTCATTGGCGATCGGCGTGTTCCTACTAACGCGGCTCAACTTGCAGTTGTTGCCCAAGGCAGAGCGTGAGTTCTTTGCTATGGAAATTCATTTGCGTGACGGTGCACCGGTAGAAGAGAGTGCGCAGGTGGCTGATTCACTGGCGAACATCCTGAGTGCTGACCCGCGTGTGACGAGTGTGACAGCGTTTATCGGCCAGTCCTCACCGCGTTTCCACGCTACCTACAGTCCGCAGACACCGGCACCCAATTATGCCCAATTGATAGTGAATACGAAGTCCGGCAAAGCTACTTCACAAGTGCTCAAGGCGTATTCAAGCCAATATGAGAACTATTTCCCGAACGCTTATGCGCGATTCAAACAATTGGACTACCAGTCGGCGAAGAATCCGTTGGAGATCCGTGTGCAAGGTGATGACTGGGAAGAGATGGCACCTATTGCCGATAGTATCATGCGCTTCATGGTGCAGCAGCCGGAGTTACAATGGGTTCACTGCGACTATGAGAACGTAGCGCCGTCCACTCGTATCGTGCTCAAGGCAGACGAGGCAACACGCTTGGGTATCACGGAAACAATGCTCTCCGTTTATCTACGACAGGCAACGCAAGGTGCCACGATAACAACCTTGTATGAAGGCAGTTACGCTGTGCCGGTTGTGTTGTACACCGCAGGTATCAATAAGCTGAATGCCGATGAGTTGGGTGCTATACAGGTGCCGACGGCCATTCCCGGTGTTTGGGTACCGCTGCGACAAGTGGCGAACATTGAACCTTACTGGCATCACACATTCTTAGAGCGTCGTAATGCTGTCCGTACGCTGACGGTGGGCGCAGACATACGCGGCACAGCCAGTCAAGTGGCTGCAGAACGCAAAGTGAAACAATGGATTGATGCCAACATCACTGAGTTGCCCGAAGGCGTAAGCATCAAATACGGTGGTTTAACAGAAGTGAACGGTCTTATTCTTCCGCAGATATTATGGTCGATTGTAGCGGCATTGGCTGTGATGTTAGTATTGCTGCTTTACCATTTCGGCAAGATAGGACTTGCTATTCTCACGCTCTCAAGCGCTGCGCTGTGCGTATTTGGCGCGATGTTGGGACTGTGGATATTCCAGTTGGATATATCCATAACTGCTGTGTTGGGAATCGTCAGTCTGATCGGTATTATTGTGCGTAACGCCATCATGATGTATGAAAACGCAGAAGACAGCCGCAAATACAAACACCTGACGTACCGCGATGCGGCTTTCCATGCGGGCTTGCGACGCATGCGACCGGTGTTCCTCACCAGCGCAACCACCGCTCTCGGTGTGCTACCGATGATCATTGCGGCCACCAGTCTCTGGATGCCGATGGGAGTCGTTATTTGCTTCGGAACAATCTTCACCTTGCCGCTGACCGTCACTATATTGCCAGTTGTGTATTGGAAAGTTTATGCGCGACATGACAGAGAACATGAGAGTGCTAGTGTTTGATCATATGGCGGAATGTACAGAGGCGGAAGTGCAACGTCTGTTACCGCTGGTCAGTGCGCAGCGGCGCGAGCAGGCTTTGCGGTATAAACATACGTTTGGGCAGTATTGTTGCTTGAAATCATGGGAGATGTTAAGCTCGATATTCCCTCGATGCGACCACGACAAGACCACGTGTGAATGGCGATACAACGAGCATGGTAAACCATATTTTGAGAATGGCCCGTTTTTCTCGATTAGTCATTGCAAAGAGGGTATCGCGGTGGCTGTGAGCGAAGAACCGATAGGCATTGACATAGAAGGCATCAGAAAGGTAGATAAGGATTTGATAGAGCGGGTGATGAATACGCGAGAACAGGCGCAGATAACGGCAGCAGAGGAACCGGAACGGGAGTTCACACGTCTCTGGACACAAAAAGAGGCTATTGTCAAAGCGCAAGGCACAGGTATTCAATCGTTTGAACAGATGCAAACGGTATTGAACAATGGCCACTGGACATTGGAAACATTTGAAAGAGCAAATTATATATACAGCATAGCATATGGAAAATTACATTGTTTCAGCGCGAAAGTACAGACCGCAGACCTTTGAGTCGGTGGTCGGTCAGCAAGCCCTGACGCAGACGCTGCAAAACGCCATCCGTCAGAACCATCTGGCGCATGCGTACTTGTTTTGCGGTCCGCGAGGAGTAGGCAAGACTACCTGCGCACGTATTTTCGCCAAGACAATCAACTGTCTCAACCCTCAAAACGGCTTTGACGCATGCAACGAGTGCGAATCGTGTAAGGCGTTCAATGAGCAGCGGTCGTTTAATATCCACGAGTTGGATGCCGCAAGTAACAACTCCGTAGAAGACATCCGTTCGCTCATCGACCAGGTACGTATTCCGCCGCAGATAGGCAAGTACTCCGTCTATATTATCGATGAGGTTCACATGTTGTCGCAAGGCGCTTTCAATGCCTTACTCAAGACGCTTGAGGAACCGCCTTTTTACGCCATCTTCATCCTCGCCACGACGGAGAAACATAAGGTATTGCCGACTATTCTCAGCCGTTGTCAGGTGTATGATTTTAATCGCATTACCGTGCCGGACACGATTGCTTATTTGCAAAAAGTGGCGGCAAACGAAGGTATCACGGCAAGCGAAGAAGCACTGAATGTAGTGGCTCAGAAAGCGGATGGCGGCATGCGTGATGCATTGTCTATTTTCGACCAGTTGGTTGCTTTCTGCGGCAAGGAGATTACGTACGAACGTACTATAGAAGTGCTGAATGTGCTCAATGCCGACTATTATTTCCAATTAGTGGAAGCGGCACTGCAACATGATGTAACGAAAGCATTACTGCTCTTCAATGATGTGCTGAATCATGGATTTGATGCCGGACATTTCGTGACGGGTTTTGCGCAACACCTGCGTGACGTATTGGTCAGCAAAGACCCGCAGACACTGCCATTGTTGGAAACAGGTGAGGCGATTCGTGCGCGTTATGGCGAGCAAGCCAAACAATGTCATCCGCTTTGGTTGTTCCAAGCGCTTGATATTTTCAATACTTGCGACATCAACTATCGCACGGCACGTAATAAACGACTAACGGTGGAACTGGCACTTGTTAAGTTCTGTCAGCTGGGTGTGCAGCAGTCTGTTCCAACAGCAGCACCTAATCCGCAACCTGCAAAGCAGGCTTCTTCGGAAGCATCCAAACCAGTACAGCAAAAGGCAACGGAAAAGGTGGAGTCTGCTTCACAACCCGCGGCGCCAGCACCATCGCAGGCGACTCCTTCTATGCCGAGGATGCCAAAGATTGGTCTGGCTTTCGGGCCGAAAAATCAAAGCACTCCGGAGACTCCGAATTCTCCGGAAGCGACGCCTCAGGAGGAGCCCAACCGCCCTTTTACGGCTGACCAACTCAAAGACGCGTGGGTTGGTCTTGCAACAACCCTTAAGGAGGAACTGCGTCTCAAACAATTGATAGAAACATATACGCCGATCTTGGAGAACGAGACAACGGCTAAAATTCAGATGCCGAACCCGTGGCAACTGAAAGAATTACAGAAAGCCTTGCCAACCTTACTCCCGGAACTTCATCGTACGCTGCATAACAACCAGTTGCAGATTCGTGTAGAGCAAGCGGAATATAGTCAAGAAGAGATGGCTTATACAGCGGAAGAAAAATATGCGATTATGGCGGAGCAGAACCCTGCGTTAGCACAACTAAAAGAACGTTTGAACTTACAAATCGACTAATTGGCGGACTTGCTTAAATATTTGCCGACAACCCGCAAGGAGACAGATTTGCGCGGCTGGGATGAGGTGGACATTGTCTTCTTCACAGGAGATGCATATATTGACCATCCGTCGTTTGGCGCAGCGGTCTTAGGAAGAGTATTGGAGGCGGCCGGTTATCGCGTTGCTATTGTGCCGCAACCTGATTGTCACGGTGACTATCGCGATTTCAAGAAGTTCGGTCGCCCGCGCATCTATTTTGCAGTCTCTGCGGGTTCTATGGATTCAATGGTAAACCATTACACTGCCGCCAAACGAAAGCGTTCGGACGATGCCTACACGCCGGAGGGAAGAGTAGGTGCGCGACCAGACTATTGCACCATTACCTATTGTCGCATTCTCAAGCAACTCTATCCAGATGTGCCGATTGTTATCGGTGGTATTGAAGCCTCTATGCGGCGTCTCACGCATTATGACTACTGGCAAGACAAACTGATGCCTTCTATCCTGGTGGACAGCAGAGCAGATCTGTTGGTTTACGGCATGGGAGAACAGGCTATCAAAGAAATTGCAGACAGAGGTTGTGTCCATGATATTCCACAAACCGCCTACCTGACTTCTGAGGAATCGGAGATACCGGCCGATGCTATCCGTCTCGCCTCTCATGAGGAGGCATTGCGTGACAAACGCAAGCATGCGGAGAATTTCCGGCTCATTGAGATTGAGTCCAATAAGATTCACCAGACAACACTCGTACAACGGGTAGGGAAGCAATATGTGGTAGTCAATCCGTCTTATCCGCCTATTACAACCGAACAACTGGATGCCATTTATGATCTGCCGTACCAATACACGCCGCATCCTAAATACAAAGACAAACGGATTCCGGCATATGAGATGATCAAATGGTCGGTATGCATGCATCGCGGCTGTTTTGGCGGCTGTGCGTTCTGCACGATTTCTGCTCACCAAGGCAAACAAATCGTTTCGCGTTCCAAGGCTTCTATTCTCCGCCAGATAGAGCGGCTCAGTCAACTTCCTGATTGGCACGGTATCATATCTGATCTTGGAGGTCCATCGGCAAATATGTACGGCATGCATGGTAAAGACCAGTCGCTTTGTGAACAGTGCGCACGAGCCAGTTGTTTGCAGCCAGCTATCTGTAAGAATCTGAATCAGGATTTCCGACCGCTCCTCGATATTTACCGCACGGTTGATAAACTGCCGTATGTCAAGCATGCTTTTGTCGGTTCGGGCATTCGTTATGACCTCATGAGTGATGAGTATGCCCGCCAACTTATTACACGGCATGTGTCCGGTCGACTCAAAGTGGCACCGGAACATTGTGCAGATAACGTGCTGAAAATCATGCGAAAGCCGGGGTGGGGTAACTACCTGCGTTTCCGTGAGTTGTTCCTGCGCATCAATAAGGAGGCGCATTTGAACCAGCAACTAATCCCGTATTTCATTTCCTCGCACCCGGGATGTACAAAGCAAAATATGGCGCAACTGGCGGAGGAGACCAAGAAAATGCATTATCGGCCGGAACAGGTTCAGGACTTCACGCCCACGCCCATGACGCTATCGACAACGATGTTTTACACCGGCATCAATCCTTACACGCGTGAACCTATATACGTCGCGCGCACACCTGAAGAGAAGAAACAACAAAACCAGTACTTTTTCTGGTATAAAAAATAATAGTTATGAAATCAGCTATTCGAAAAAGACATTATCGTATTAACCCTGAAACGCTGCAATTGGAGCGCATTGAACACGGTTTTCAGTATTGGCTGCGTCGTTCAGGAACTTATATCATTGGCGGTATCTGTTTAGGTATCGTATTCTTCTATGTGTTCCTTTATTTCTTCCCCTCGCCGCGAGAAGCATCGCTGATGCAATATAACCGTAACCTCTCGGCACAACTGGATGTGATGGAGAAGCAGGTGGACCAGATGCAAGTGGTATTGTCAGACCTCTCGCAGCGCGATGATAACCTTTATCGGGCTATTTTGGGCGCGGAGCCTATTCCGATGAGTGTGCGGATGGGCGCAACGCAGCAGATTTCATATTACGACTCGCTTGCTCATATGACCAATACCCAACTCGCGGCGGACATCCAGCGCAAGGTGGATATATTGGAGAAGGAATTATATGTGCAGGCTCGCTCTTATGACGAGATACTGGAACTCGCTAAGAATCAAGAAGTTCGAATGGAGAATATACCGGCTATCCAACCCGTTCTCAATAAGAACCTCAAGCACATGGCTTCCGGTTTCGGCTGGCGTATTGACCCTGTATACCATATCCGTCGTTTCCACGAAGGAATGGACTTCTCTGCTCCGGTAGGCACAGATATTTTCGCTACCGGTAATGGTACCGTTGTTTATGCCGGTTGGCGTCAAGGATATGGTGAGACGGTGGAGATTGATCATGGTTTCAACTATGCCACGCGTTATGCCCACTGCTCCAGATTGTTTGTCCATGTAGGGCAGAAAGTGAAACGTGGCGACGTGATAGCTCTCGTTGGCAATACCGGCAAGTCCACAGGTCCGCATGTGCATTATGAAGTGCATTATAACGGTCAGCCGATCGACCCGCGTAACTTTTATTTCTATGACTTGAGTCCGGAAGACTACGACAAGATGCTCCAGATCTCGAGCAACATGGGAAAGATGATGGACTAAAAAATATCGCGTCTCATCCGAGGCGCGATATATGTTCTAATTCCTTTTCGTCCAATATTCTAATATGCCGTCCGTTGATGGTCAACAGCCCTTCCTGCTGGAACTGACTGAGTGTGCGGATGGCATTACTGGTCGTCATGTTACTCATGTTCGCGAGGTCCTCGCGGGGCAGTAACATTGCCAAAGTCTGACCGTCTGCTTCATAGCCGTAGTTCTTCAGCAGTAGCAACAGACTCTCGGCCAGACGACCGCGGATATGTTTCTGCGTCAGGTTGACGGTTTGAATCTCAGAGAAAGCCAAATCCTTAGCCATCATCAGCATTACCTCATAGCATAATTGCCCGTTGTTACGAACCAAATGCGTGAAGAACTCACGGCTCAGCCGATAGACGTTACATGGTTCAAAAGCACTGGCACTTGAGTTATATGGCTCATCTGCAATACAAGCACGGTAGCCGAAGATATCATAAGGTTTGAGCAAACGAATGATCTGTTGCCGTTGACCGATGCCCTCTTTATAAATGCGTACTTTGCCTTCAAGCAACATCCACATATAGGCTGACTCATCGCCATCGTAATGAATAACTTCATTCTTTTCGTAACGCACTATTTCGACATGTTCCTCAAGTGCCTTACGTTCGTCTTCCGTCAACGTTTGCCAAAGGGGATTCAGTTCCCACATCGGCGCAAAATTCTCCTCGAGCTTCTTCATCGCGTTTGCGTAATGCTGAAATTCTGTGCAAAGATAAGCATTTTTTTTGAATTAAACAAATAATTGAGAAATTTTACACATTTATGGTTATTTTGTCTCGTCAATGGCCAAATAAATTTGCACATATGCAATTTTTGTTGTAATTTTGCGCAAAATTTCAAATACAATATGAAAAATATCAAATATGTCGGCTGTGATGATGCCGAGTTGGATTTGTTTGAGAGCCAGTATGAGCTGCCGGAAGGCATGTGCTACAATAGTTATGTGGCCTTGGGTAGTAACCAAGTGGCTGTGATGGATGCGGTGGATGCGCGATGTGGCGAGCAGTGGCTTCAGAACGTAGAGAAAGCACTGGAGGGGCGTAAACCAGATTTTCTCGTTTGCCAACATATGGAGCCTGACCATAGCGGAGCCATGAGTGCTTTCCTTGCTAAGTATCCGCAGGCTACCGTTCTCTGCTCCAAACAGGCTGTGACACTTATGCAGCAGTTTGGCATTGAGGCAAAGAGCGTACAAGTAGTGGCAGAAGGGCAGGGTATTGACCTCGGCGGACTGACGCTGCAGTTCATTGCTGCGCCGATGATCCATTGGCCGGAAGTCATCATGACTTATTGCCTGGAAGAACAAGTGCTTTTCTCTGCCGACGCCTTCGGTAAGTTCGGTGTTTATCATGCAGACGAGGACGATTGGGCATGTGAGGCAAGACGGTACTATTTTAATATCGTCGGTAAGTACGGTGTAGCCGTAACGAATGTGCTCAAGAAGCTCGCCGACAAACCCATCGCTACTATTGCGCCGCTGCATGGACCGATGCTTGAGGGCGATAAGAAGGACGAAGCACTGCGTCTCTATTCGATCTGGAGTGCTTATGGCGTAGAGACCGAAGGAGTACTTGTCGCTTACGCCTCTATCCATGGTAACACGGCCAAAGTGGCGCAACAACTTGCAGAGATCCTCAAAGCGAAGAATGCAGGTAAAGTGGCAATAACTGATTTGAGCCGTGATGATATGGCAGAGGCGATTGAAGATGCCTTCCGTATGAATCGACTCGTGCTCTGCTGCGCTACGTACGACGGAGATATTTTCCCCGCCATGCATTTGTTCCTGCATAAGTTGCGCCTTAAGGCGTACCAAAACCGCCGCGTAGCGCTCGTAGAGAACGGTTCCTGGGCACCGCAGGCAGTCCGCGTCATGCGCGACATGCTCTCCGGTTGCAAGAACATCGACATCGTTGAACCCACCGTAACTATCCGTGGCGCTCTCAAACCCGAGCAAACAGCAGAGTTAGAAGCTTTAGCGGACGCACTGTTGAAGTAAAATTCAAAATCACGGAATATATACAAAGTATATATAAGGTGGGGTAGGATGCGATATTGACTCGATGTTGGCTCGTAATTGACTCGAGATTGGCTCGATTCGATTTTCTCTCGATAGTGTCTCGCCAGTCTGATTTATATAGTATAGGTGCATAAATCATATATCAAAATCTATAAATCTGCATGCAAAGTGCAGATTTTTTTTGTATATATCAAAAAATATTTGTAATTTTGCAGCGTCTTTCCGAAAGGACTGACATTACATATTGATTTTTCGCGTTTGCGATTTATTGGACCTCTGAAATGTGAGAAGTTTTAAGGTGTACCAATAATAAGTCTGCAAGCGTCCATAGCAATATGGGCGTGACTTATCGGTACACGGGCTTTTCTCACAGCCTCAGAGGGATAAGGAGCGTCCATTTTTTTGTCTAATCTAATATTAAACAATTATGAAAACAAAGTTTTTTATTCTATCATTCATTATGATGACCGGCATGATTTCGGCGCAAGTAAATTTTAATACATCGTTTCACTCTATTGACACAAATGGTCCGCTTGGCGAGTGTATTCTTCCTATGAATGAAGAAGACGATGTGTTTTTCTCTGACGTTATTGAATGTAAGGGCTCGTCTATTGAGAAAATTATGTTGGCTGTGCAAAATTGGTTGGCATTTCAACAAATGGATGCAAATCTTGAAGTTAAGGATAAATATGCAGGTCAAAACTTATTGCAATTTAAAGGTAAATTGCCTATTGGTAAGAAATTTATAGGAACACCTGCTGCAGCTACATTTGTTGAACTCAATTGGGAGACATCAATCTCAGATGTGGAATTTATTTGCCGTGTGGAGGTTAAGGATGAGAAATTCCGCTATACATTTAAAAATTTTGAGACAGATCGGTGGATGATACGTGGTGATGGAGAAGGAAGTGGTCCAAGTAATCAAATACATTGGCAGCGAGTCAATAGTTTAACAAATGAGCGAGACAGGTATTCTCCTTCGAGCAAACGATATACAGAGAAAGATAATGCAATAAAGATGGAATGGGCAGCATACCAAATGGAGGCAGAAATGATAAATGAAATGGTAAACTCTTTGCGCGAGTGTTGTAAAGAAAAAGTAATGGAATTTGATTTCTAAAGCGTCCTTGTCCTCTTCTTTTTCCATTTTTTCCACCGTTGATGCCGCCAGAGTCCTTGGAAAAATAAGAGCTGCATAGGGATAGCATTAGGCTATAACAAAATCAGCGCACCGACAAGTGCGCTGATTTTTGCTATCGATAGGGGATTATTTCTCATCCT
Organism: Paludibacteraceae bacterium; assembly: GCA_017649925.1. Classification (GTDB taxonomy): domain Bacteria; phylum Bacteroidota; class Bacteroidia; order Bacteroidales; family Paludibacteraceae; genus Colicola. Next base: position 11,311 of record JAGCFX010000032.1, read on the forward strand.
CTACTGCAGCCTGTGCAGCAGCCAAGCGAGCGATAGGTACGCGGAACGGTGAGCAGGAAGCGTAGTTCATGCCTACACGTGCGCAGAACTTAACGGA
>JAGCFX010000033.1 GCA_017649925.1 Paludibacteraceae bacterium
GTCCCAACCAATGAACGTGTATCCTGAGCGTGTCGGCTCTGCCGGAGCAGTTGCATCTTTATCCCACTCTACCGTTTCGGTCTTTAGTGTGGTATCGTCCCAATCGACGAACTTAACCGTGAAGGTCTTGATGGTAAACAATGGATTGACTGTCAAGTCGGCTGTTACGTTCGAGAAGTCGGTATCCCAACCCTTGAAGTCGTAGCCCTCTTTGGCTGGTGCATCCGGAGCGACAGCTGCCGTTCCTTCGTCCACTTGCTTGGTAACAATCGTTCCACCGTTGGCATTGAGGAAGGTCACATTCCAGTAGAACGAGAAAGGAACCTCAGCGCTGTTGATATTATCCTTGAAGCAGTAGCCAACAGGCAGCAGGTTCGTCGGATAGAGAAGCGTTGCTTTGTTTGCTCCAATGGTCCAATAAGCGACGTCGTTAACAAGGTCGAGTTCTCCGGCCTTAAGCGCCAGTTTGCCCAATTCCTCTGCGACGTTGCCTTTCTTGCTGCCGTGTAGTTTCAGCGAAGCCGGTGTAACGCTCAACTCGAGCGCTTCGTCCGTCTCCACGTCATATATATCCAGGTTGGTGGCCATATTGCCCTTGGCTATTGAAACGGTCCAGGAACCGATATCGTCGCTATACTCACTTGTGCAGACGATATAATAGTCGGCAGTGGCATCCGCAACAATGGTTTGTGTGCATGTTTGTGCGTAATAATCGAACAGCATTGCGTACGGGTTGCTCAAACGTTGGATGTTATCGCTCGCATCGATGCGGTAGATCTCTGTCCAAGGATTCATACCAATACCCTGCATCAGCACGGTCAGTTCTTCACCTACGGCAAGCGTGGTACGGAAGGCTGCTGCATGGTAATATTCACCAATGACTCGGAATAGCGCATCGTCTCCCTTTACGAATGTGGACTTATTAAGGAAAGCACTTGATTCTCCATAAGGCAGTTCAACCTTTTCGGTTGTCGCGTCGAGCAACTGACGGAGAGTCAGCGTATCGTCTTTCTCTTCAATATTCATTTCCTCGATGAAGAGCGTATAAGGCATTGTACCGCTTATTACCCACGGTTGTACATACATACGCACGTTGCCCGTCTCCGGAGATGTGAAGAGCCAGGACCAATTACCGGATTGAACACCGCCTAAATAATAGTCGCTGTAGTTTGCCAGCTCATCACCATTGAAGTCATCGTATCCGCCTTGCAGTTCACCCGAAGTCAACAGCACAACGTTCGTAATACTGTGTTCTTCTTCCGACCATGGAGCTTTGTGGAAATGCAACGGCTCTGTTGTGGCAAACGCCATACTGATACGGTAGGTCTTGCCCGCCTCCATCTGCACGTTATAATCGTTTGCGGGCACCATCGGTGCGTATGTGTTGATACTTACGAGTTCTTTCTCTCCGGCAGTAACCGTATCGGATACGATCTTGCCGAGCGGGATATTCTTCGTGTAAGGACGCAGGTGATACGAGTCGCAAGTAGTCAGCGAGAACTCCCATGCGTTATGTTTTGGGTCATCCATCGGGAATACCGCCAAATAGTATGTGGTATCTACCAATTCGACATAATCATAACCGTTCCCCGGGGCTATCATGCTCACCCAGTTTACCAGGAGCGAGTCTTTGGCTATTCCTATATACATAATGTCCTTATTGACTATATCCTCTTGAATACGAACTACCGTTGTATCAGACAGCGTCATACGATATATCGTTGTGTACAATCCGTCATGGATATCCTGATGCAAGTCGAAGTACGAACCGGATTTAACCTCATTCAATGCCAGCGGCTGAATCAGGTTTGGATCGGGCTTGCCGTCTTTGTATTGAAGCTTGACTTGTATCGAATCCCCTGCAGGTAGCAGATCTGCCTTGCAGATAAAGCATACATGATAGTCACCTGCTTCCAGTTTACCGGCAGGTGTGCCGATAAACGAATTGCTTCTACGCAAAACTATCTCATCGCGTAAGGTGGTTCCCTTGTAGATTCGCGCGTAGACAGTATCCAGATTCGGATGATATGCCGCTACAAAGAAATTCGTATCTGCCGGCAGCGTGAATGCATATTCAAATACATTGACATAAGGTGTCGTGCCGAATTGGGAGAAAGAAAACATTCTATCCTTGTATGCTCGCTTCGGCGTATATTGCATCGTATCGATATGCAGCGTATCCAGCGGATCCATTGGCGCATCTGCATATACTCTTGTCAACGTCATTGCGTAATCCACAGGTCCGTCTGCCGAGAGATAGAAATCGTATTTCTTTCCGGCTTGTAAGTCAAAATAACTGTTCCCCGTAAAGTAATCCCAATATACTCCGTTGGTATCGCATAGGATATAGAAGTCTGCGATAGCTTCCTTTTCATACATCACACCCATATCCTCCTCCGGTGTATAAGTTCCCATGTATTGGGTCATAGCCCAACCGTTACCGCCAAGGTAGCATGCTTCCGTATTGGAGGTGGTTAGACTACCGGATTGTTGATAACTGATTTCGATCGGAGTATCCGAATGAGACTGATTCTTAAGCAATCGTATTCCGTAGCCGTACGAACCGTAATGGTGCCTGTTGACGAAAAGGAAATAATACGTTGCTCCGCCCGTTAGACTGAATTCGTAATCGGAAGCATAATTATTGGAATCCCAACCGGAGGGAGAACAATACCATGCGCATTCTCCGTAAACTATTCCGTCCTCCATTCCTTCACCATAAGGTATCAAAGTCGTGTCTTGCGTCGGCGTATATTTGAATACGCGGTATGGGTAACCATCCGTGACGGAAAAGATTTTGGCTGTTCCGGAGATGAACACATCGGCCATGTTGAATTCCGTGAAGTGCGCTTCCATGGTCAGTTCGGCGAAGTCAGCCTCAGTAGGAACACGACCGCCAGACAAGAAATCATGACTTGCCCAACCGCTATGGAACTCGTATTGCATTCCCTGTACATATACATAATAATGCGTGTCGGGATCTCCGGCAAACACGGTGTCGGGGCTCTGCGTCACATTCAGCAATACCAGACCGTGAGCGGCTTTCCATGTATCGTCATCCGCGTGATAATAAACCAGGGTATCGAGCAATTCGGTCTCCACCGGCTCTTTGCTGATCACGGCATTCCATGCTGTGGATGTACCGCCATACCAAGACAGAAACGTCGTATCCGGACTTGTATTTAAACACTCAGAGTAAATATTGGTTGGCGTTGGTGCAAGTGTTTCGTAGGTATAGAATACCTCTCCTACAGGATAATCACTATTGGAATCATACTTATCGAAGTCTATTACATAGTCCTGGAAGTCAGATAGACACACCACATAGAATAATACCTCTTCCGGATAGTCGCCTTTGGCCGAAGCCACAAACTGAATCGTTTCTGCCCATGGAATGATAATGGCTGCCATTTTCCGGTTGTAATCATCCAGACAGATTCGGCGTTGTGTGCCATCGGGATATATCGCTGTGAAATAAGCACCGTTCCAACCGTCTCCGTATTGGTCTGCCATATCGATGCGGAGCACTTTGCCTCCCGTCACAGGAATCTGAAATCTTTGCCATTCGCCTTTCTCCGTCTCGCTGATACAAACGCGCAGGAAGATATGAGCCGTCGCCAGTTCTGTGGAAAAAGTGCCTGTATAGAATGTGTCAGCCGTCTGAATCATTTGGGCACCTGCAGGCATACCACTCGCTGACGTCGGATCCTCTTCCAGCACATACAATTCAAAGGTAGCTCCTTCAAACGGACGAGTCCAGCTAAACTTTATCGTTCCGTCACGCAAGTACTCCTCTGTCGCATAGACCGGCTTCATTATAAACGAAGGAACGAGTGTCAGCGAATAGTCCGGCATCGTCAGTTCGATTTCAACATCCGATTTCCAATCGAGCGCCGGAAACACTTGTTCGCCATTGGCGTCCGTAAACAGCAAGTTTTTGACCTCGTAACCCGCTGACGGAGTGAGCGTCAATATAACTTTCGCATCCTTGTCCGCTTCCGTTGCACTCGAGCTGGCGGTACCGCCTTTGGCGGGATTAAGGATCGTGATCGTGTGAGCTGCTGATGCCAGCGACATCAGCGCCGCAAAAGCAAGTAGGAAAAATCTTCTCATAATAATAGAATTTTAGTATTGAGTTGATAATAAAATAGGGTAAGCTATCTCTTTCGACTTTCGACTTTTCTCCCTTCCCTTCAGGGAAGGGCCGGGGTTAGGCTTCTCCTACCTCACTCTCGCGCCCTGCGCATTGTACGTCTTGCCGTTATGGATGATCAGCAACTGGCCGTTACGGAGGACTTTCTCGGTTACGGGTGACGGGTTACCGGTTACGGAATCGACGCCCGAAGCAACGTCAAAGACAGCGGATATTTCGGAGTCGGCGGTGATGGTAAAGGTGTGCGGGTTGTCGGTGCTATCATCGCTCCACTTAACGAACTTATAACCACTTTCAGGCGTAGCTTCCACCTTAGCGCCGGAGCAATCCGGAGTGCCGACAAAAGCAATCGTACCGCCTGCGGTTTGCGTTAACGTCACTTCATAGATCAGTTCCTCTTTGATTTGCGAGAAAGTTTTGCTGTTCCAAGCCGGATCGGCATCATACGCTGCCTTACTGTCGCACGGCACAATGAGTTCGATGGTTTGGTCCGAGAAAAGACGTAAAGTATCGGAGCTGCCGGGTTTCCATAAAAGAGGCGGTTCCGGCGCGCGGCAAACGATTGCTTTTAAGCGCGGGAAACGCTCTGTTTTGTCACAACCTAAAAAATTGTATTCCGCTGCTTTCAGCGATGCCGGCAGTATGACTGTATCCAGATTAGTTGCAGCGGCCTCATTAAAATATATAAACGAGTACGCGATATTAACGATGCTATCCGGCATTCGTACCACCGAGGCATTTCCTTTGTATTTGATAGCAATACTATCTATTACCTTAAAATCACCTGTCTGGTCATTGATAATTTTGGAATTGGTGAAGGCATCCCAACCGCCGATACACACTTCGGCAGATTTAGCGAATTGCACATCTTCCAATTTATTGCAGTTAGCAAACACACCTTGACTCATTGATGTAATGGAAGCAGGAATGCTAATGCGGCGGATACTAGAACCTTCAAACGTATATTCGCCAAGCGATGTTACTGTTGCAGGGATGTCCAGTTCGTCCAGTTTAACACAATTGATGAAAGAGCGCCAGCCAAGAGTGGTTAGAGTACCGGGGAAGTCGCTTGTGGAGAAAGCATGATTGGATGGGCACTTGATGAGTTTTGTCAAGTCCTTATTATAAACAACGCCATTGACTGCGGTAAAGTTCGGGTCCGTCGGGTCTAAGATAATGGTCTCTATGGAATCACCGTTATTAAATGCCGAGAATGGGAAGATAGAGGTCAATTCCTTTGGAATAGAAAGTGATTTTACATAATTAAAATCCGGCCACAAAGGAATGTCTGTTACATCAAAGGATTCTCCCAGATAACTGACTTGAGCAGGAAGGACCAAGTCGGATTTGTCCACCAATGTATGGCCGTACTGCAGCAGTCTAACTCGATTGGGGTCCGGCGCAACGCTAATCACTTGGTATTTCAGAATATTGCTGCCGGAAGCGGCGAAGAAATAGTCGCCTAATTGCGGCACGTTTTGAACGAGGCGGACAGCGCGGCCTTCATAACGATGGTAATTATTTGCCGGATTCATTTCTAAACCCGAAAACTGCATATAACGAGCATAGCCGGTATTGGCCTCCGTGCTTGTCCAATACATGCCAAAGTTCAAATATGCATTTCCGACTGTTGTCCCTTCTCTTCTGCCCGTTATCGGAAAGAAGACTGCTCCAGCAGATTCCATCTTATCCCAGTCTGTCTCATCCGAATAAGTGTTTTTGTCATAGTTATCGCCGTTAGTGTTTTGCCACCATGTTCCTTGGTCTGTCAAATAATGCTTGCCAGCTTGGAACGCAAGTCCATCCGGCAAATTCCAATTGTCAGGAAGGATAATCAATCCATGGACACCCCTAACTGTGCCAAGCCCAAACAATGAGTCTGCATTGGCGCGAGTACGGAACAGATAATTCCATTCATCTAAAGACAAAGTGCGCCAAAGGTCGGCTGCGTCTCCACCGTTAGAGATGGCATTTGCGCCCCATTCGTTGAAGGAGGGATAGTCGTCATTGTTAGTAGAAACAGTAGCCGGTGCGTTACCTGTTCCCCAACCGAAGAGGTCAATGACGTCACTCAGCTCGGTGCCAGCGTTATTGACGTTGTTTTTAAGTAGACTAGTCCATTGGTTTGCTGCAAATTGCCATGTGTCGGTACTCGCCGTGTACTGTAAGTTACCTTGCGAAAAGACGACTTGTCTGGTTGCACTGACGGAGAACTTACCGCTCAGCGCGCCGGCGGTGGCGGCATTGATCATAACTGCGCAGCAGATGGCTGCAATAAAAAGGAAAAATTTTCTTAGCCGCAAGGGCACGATTAATTTCGAGGAAATTTGTCTCATAATGGTTAGAATTTTATGGGTTAATATTGTGTTTGCGTCATTCTGCGCTGCAAAGGTACAATAAATAATTGATTTGAGCAAATAATTCTGCTATAAATTGCTGAAATCTGTAAAATTTTCTTCGTTTCAGCACCCTAAGATCCAAAAATCACCTTTCCCATTCAATCCCCCTCAAGCACGCTGGTAGTTTCTTCCCGTGTTCTTTATCTTTTATAACGGGGTCCCCACAGAAACCAAGCACTTGTGCTGTTTCGCATGGGGAGAGCGAGCATATCCGAGTACTCCCTGCTAAAATGCATTTTTTAGCACATGTACGAGGATAGTGAGCAGCGACGTGCAAGGACAATCGATATTGTTATGCGGACAGGACGTGGTTATGGGTTAGTTCGTTAATTTGCGTCAATTTTGGCGCAAAGGTAGTAAAAATCTTTCCACTTATCGATGCCGTACAGGAAGAAGGTCACAATGTTGATTACAGCCCAATAAATCAACACGATAGACAGCCAATTCAACTCAAAACGCATCATTTACTTTATTGTTATTTCGAACCAGTCGACATCGAGCCAAC
>JAGCFX010000034.1 GCA_017649925.1 Paludibacteraceae bacterium
TTGCGGAAATAGCTCAGTTGGTAGAGCACGACCTTGCCAAGGTCGGGGTCGCGAGTTCGAGTCTCGTTTTCCGCTCTTTTTTTTTGCCCAGATGGCGGAATTGGTAGACGCGTGCGTTTCAGGTGCGCATGCCGCGAGGTGTGCAGGTTCGAGTCCTGTTCTGGGCACAAAAAACTCTCGCGCAGGTGGTGAAATTGGTATACACGCTACTTTGAGGGGGTAGTGGTCGCAAGATCGTGTGAGTTCGAGTCTCATCCTGCGCACTTAAGGGATATTTTCTCCGGAAAATATCCTTTTTTTGTGTCGAATTTCAAAAAAGAGTCAAAAAAGTGGCATAAAATTTGCATATATCAGAAAAAAGCAGTACCTTTGCACGCTTTATCGTGTGCACCTATAGGTGCGCGCATATGGGAGACAGCGCGCGCGTCGGGCGCTAAAAACACTTAATGGTCTTACACGCGACCTTAAAACAACGCAAGTTAAACTAAAAAAATATACATTTATGAAATTTACTATTTCGAGTTCTAAACTCTTTTCGCAATTACAGGCAGTAAGCCGCGTGATTAACAGTAAGAATTCGTTGCCCATTTTGGACGACGTGCTTTTTGACCTTTCCGGTAATGAGTTAAAGCTGACCGCTTCTGACGGCGAGACAACCATCCGCACGTGTGTGGAGGTTGAAGGCGTAGAAGGTAGCGGCAAAGTAGCTTCGGCAGCTAAGTTGTTGTTGGAAACACTGAAAGAATTCAGCGAGCAACCACTGGCTTTCACCATCGACGAGAACAATTTCGCCGTTAGCATGATTAGCCAAAACGGTACGTATTCGTTCGTAGGTGTTAACGGCAATGAGTATCCGGAAATGCCGGATGCAGAGGCAGAAGCAAAAACGGTTGCTATTCCCGCAGGTGTGCTGCAGAGTGCTATTGAAAAGACTATTTTCTGCACCGCAGATGACGAATTACGTCCTGTGATGAACGGTATCTTCTTTGATATCGCCGAGAATAAAGTGACGATGGTGGCTACCGATGCGCACCGTTTGGTTCGTTATACAAACACCGGCGTGCAAGCAGGTGTGGCAGCAAGTTTCATCTTACCGAAGAAACCCGCAGGTTTGCTTAAGAACTTGTTAGCAAAAGAGGAAGAGGATGTGAAAGTAACGTTTGGTGCCAAGAATGCCCGTTTTGATTTCGGCAACACGATTATCGTTTGCCGTCAAATTGAAGGTCGCTTCCCGAACTACAACGCCGTTATTCCTCAGGGCAACCAGAATATCGTGACTGTTGACCGTCAGACAATCATCAACGCCTGCAAACGCGTGGCTGTATTCGCTAACAACGGAACTGCACAATTGCGTTTGGCGCTGAGCGAGAACAATATCAAGATTTCCGCTCAAGATATCGACTTCTCCACCAGTGCGGAGGAAACCATCGCTTGCGATTATAACGGCATGCCGATGGCTATTGGTTTCAAAGCTCCGTTCCTAATTGACCTGCTCTCTTCCATCGCTTCGGACGACGTACAACTCAAACTCGCTGACCCTGCCCGTGCAGGTCTTATCCTACCGGCAGAGAATGTAGAGAACGAGGATGTGCTGATGCTGTTAATGCCGATGCTGCTGAACGATTAAAACTTATGGCTTTTCGTAAATTAACAGCGCAAGAGATTACGCAACTGAAAGAGCAAGGGTGTAAAGCTACCGATTGGAATGAGATTGAGGTGGCTGAAGCCTTTGATGCTCGATATGTGCGCCGAACGAACTTCTCGGGGCACAACCGCTTAGGTGTTTACGGCAAGGAGATAGAGTTGCCCGGTGGCATCAAGGTGCATACTGGTATTTACAATGCCATGCTGCATAACTGCGAAGTGGGCAACGAGTGTCACCTATATAATATCCATAACTATATCGCGAATTATCACATCGGCGACAACACCTGCATCGAGAACGTGAACTCGATTCTTGTGGACGGAAAGTCAACGTTCGGTAACGGTGTTCGCGTACCGGTAATGAACGAAGGAGGAGGCCGTGAGATTCCTATCTTCAACGAGTTGAGCGCGAGTCTCGCATACATTCTCACCCTCTATCGCCACCGCCCGAAGATGATTCATGAGCTGGAGCATCAGATTGATGCGTACGCCGAGGCACATGCGTCTGACCATGGTTACATTGGCAACAACGTGCATATTCTCAACTGCGGAAGCATCAAGAATGTGTACATCGGTGACTATGCCGAATTGATGGGAGTCAGTCGTCTCAAGAACGGTACTATCAACTCCAACGAGTCGGCGCCCGTACGATTGGGCAGTGGTGTCAAATGCGTGGATTTCATCATCGCCTCCGGTGTAGAGATTGGAGATTCCACTCTCGTGGACAAATGTTTCGTTGGTCAAGGGTGTATCTTTGATAAACATTACTCGGCGGGCGAAAGTCTATTCTTTAGCAACTGCCAGGGAATGCACGGAGAAGCCTGCGCTATCTTTGCTGGTCCGTACACTGTGACGCACCATAAGTCCACGTTACTCATCGCTGGTATGTTCTCGTTCCTCAATGCGGGTTCGGGAAGTAACCAGTCTAATCACATGTACAAACTCGGTCCTATTCATCAAGGTGTAGCGGAGCGCGGCGCGAAGACAACCAGCGACAGTTATCTGTTATGGCCGTCCAAAGTGGGTGCATTCAGCCTAGTGATGGGACGTCACACGCACCATGCGGACACTTCCGACCTGCCCTTCTCTTATCTGATAGAGAACAACTCGGAGAGTTTCTTGGTGCCTGGTGCTAATTTGCGTACCGTAGGTACGATTCGTGATGCGCAGAAATGGCCGAAACGTGATAACCGCAAGGATCCTCATAAACTGGACCAAATCAATTTCAACCTGTTGAGCCCGTACACGGTACAAAAGATGTGGCGCGGAAGGGAAATTCTGAACGAGTTGGTCGCTCTCAGCGGCGAGAACACCGAGGTTTACGGCTATAAGAATTGTAAGATTCGCAACACTTCTCTCAAGCATGGTTGCGAACTCTATACAATAGGTATCCAAAAATTCCTTGGAAACAGTATCATCAGCCGTTTGGAGAAAAGCGAGTGGCACACCTTGGAAGAGGTGCGTGCGGCTCTGCGCCCGGATAGCGACGCAGGTTTAGGCGTTTGGGTAGATTTGGCAGGTCTGTTGGCTCCACGCAGCGAAGTGACACAACTGCTGAATGAAGTGGAACAAGGCAAGTTGAGTCTTGCGGATATTCAATCTCGTCTGGAAACCATGCACGCGAACTACTATTCCTACGAGTGGACATGGGCGTTGGAGAAACTGGAACAAGTATGGGGCTGTGACGTAAATCATGTGACGCTCGCGCAAATACGCAAGACCGTAGAGGAATGGAAAAACGCAGTGGTTAACCTCGACAAGATGGTGTACAACGACGCGCGTAAAGAGTTTGACCTCAATAGCCAAACAGGCTTTGGAGTGGACGGTGACCGCGAACAGGCAGAGGCAGACTTCGAAGAAGTACGCGGTAGTTTTGAGTCCAACTCGTTCGTCAAAGCGGTGCTCGAGCATATAGAGCGTAAGACGGAACTCGGCAACAAGATGCTGGAGAAATTGGCAAAAGTGAAGTGAGTGGCAAACTGACCATATTAGGTTGCGGAAGCGCGAAGCCGACCAAGAACACTTCCCCTTCGGGGCAGTTGGTGGAGTTGAGCGACAAGACTTTCCTCGTCGACTGCGGCGAGGGAGTGGTGCTGACGATGCAAAAACTTGGCACGCATACTTCGCGTCTGTACAACATCTTCATTTCCCATCTGCACGGTGATCATTGTTTCGGATTGATAGGTCTTCTGACCACACTTGGCATGCTCAAACGCACGCAGCCGATGCATATCTACGCGCAGCCGGATTTGGAGAAACTGCTGCAACCGCTATTGGACTATCACGCCAATGACCGGCAATACGACATCATCTTCCACCATATCAACCCGCGCAAACATGAAGTGATCTATGAAGACCGCACGGTGAGCGTGGAGACGCTCCCGCTGAAGCACGGTGTACCTACTTGTGGATTCCTCTTCAAAGAGACGCACCGTATAAAGTACGAAGACGGCACTTTCGAGCACGTCACGAGCAAGCGTTATGCCTATTGCTCGGACACTATGTACAGCGAGAAGATTGTACCTATCATTGAAGGAGTCGAAACGCTTTACCACGAAGCGACGTTCTTGGAGTCAATGGCAGCGCGCAGCAAAGAGGTCAAGCACTCTACGGCAGCGGACGCAGCGAAGATTGCTTCGCAAGCAAAGGTCGGCAAACTGATTTTAGGGCACTACTCCGCACGCGTGGAAGACCACAGCCTCTTCTTGGAAGAAGCAAAACCGATATTTGAGAATACTTTCCTCGCGGAAGAAAACAATGTGTTTGATTTGTAATGGCTAAGCCGACTATCCAATATGTATGTTCGTCTTGCGGTGCTAAAGCTCCGCAACTCTTGGGTCGTTGTCCGGTTTGTGGAGAATGGGGTACATATGAAGAGGAAGTGGTGAACACCACACCCAAGAAAGGTGTGACACCTCGTTCTTTCGGAGAAAGTCGCGCACAGCGTTTGCAAGACGTGGTGGCTACCAATGAGATTCGTCTGGATATGCATAACGGTGAGTTCAACCGCGTGTTAGGCGGCGGATTAGTGGCCGGCAGTCTGGTGCTCTTGGGCGGCGAACCCGGTATTGGCAAATCCACTCTCGCCTTGCAAGTACTGATGCAGCAGGGAGAACGTAAAACGTTCTACGCTTCCGGCGAAGAGTCCGTTCGGCAACTTAAACTGCGTGCAGAGCGATTGAAGGGGAATGCAGAGAACTTGTATATCTCTTCCGAGACATCGCTGGAACGCATCCTTGAGCAAGTCAAAGAACTGGAGCCGGAGATAGTGGTAATTGATTCCATTCAGACGATTGGTACGGAAGCCGTAGAGGCCACTATCGGCAGCATCACGCAAGTGCGGGAATGCGCGGCGCGCATCCTGGAGTTCGCCAAAACACGCAATATACCGTTTATCATCATCGGTCATATTAATAAAGAGGGTTCACTCGCAGGCCCGAAAGTACTGGAACATATTGTAGATACCGTTCTGCAGTTTGAAGGCGACCAGCAATACATGTACCGCATTTTACGGGCACAAAAGAACCGTTTTGGCTCTACATCCGAGATTGGCATTTACGAAATGCGTCAGGACGGTTTACGCGAAGTAACTAACCCGTCGGAGTTGTTGCTTTCTACTGCTCGCGAAGGACTTTCCGGCATCGCTATAGCCGCAGCCGTAGAAGGAGTACGACCATTCTTGATTGAAGTACAGGCACTTGTCTCATCTGCCGCTTACGGTACACCGCAGCGCTCCTCAACCGGTTTTGACGGTCGAAGGCTGAATATGCTGCTCGCCGTATTGGAGAAACGCGTAGGATTCAAACTGCTGCAGAAAGATGTGTTCCTGAACATCGCCGGCGGTCTGCGGGTACAAGACCCTGCGATTGATCTGGCGGTGCTGGCGGCGGTGTTGAGCAGTAATATGGATATCGCGTTAGATGCGGGTACATGTCTCTGCGGCGAAGTGGGCTTGGCGGGAGAGATTAGACCGGTCAACCGCATCGAACAACGGATTGCCGAGGCGCAGAAACTCGGTTTCCGCCGCATACTGATACCTGCCGAACAAAAAGTGGATACCAGTCGGTATAAGATCGAGATCGTACCGGTGAAGAAAGTAACAGACGCTTTTAGACTGCTGATTAAGAGTTGAGAAAAACGCTATACATAGTCCTATGTCTTTGCGCTTTGTCTTTTGCACAACAAGCGCAAGCACAGCAACAGCCGTACTTATGCGAGATCGGTTTGCAAGGCGGTTGCGGCTATTATGTGGGTGATGCGGCGGCGCACATCTTCATGAATCCGCGGGAAGCATACGGAGCACATTTTCGCTATAAGTTTACCAAGCGATGGGCAATACAGGCGAAGTTCTCCGGACAACGCATCACGGGGCACATGTATACGATGGACGGCAAGAAGTTAGACCCGATGTGGGTAAATCAGTTATTCAGCGTAGATGCGATGGCAGAGTTTAACTTCTTTCGTTTCGGCAGCGCCAATAAGTATGATAAAACAATTCGTCCTTACACGCCGTATATCTTTCTCGGCATCGGCATGACGTATAGCAAACAGGTCTTTGGTTATGTGCCGCTGGGCATCGGTTTTAAGTGGAAATTCCATGACTGGTGCGGACTGAACATCGCGTGGCAACATAACATCTATATGTCGGATGGATTGGAAGGGCAAAAGGAATTGGATAACAAATATCAATTGAACGGTTGGAATTGGATGAACTGCGATTTGACGGGAATGTTGACCGTAGGTATCGTGTTTGAGTTCGCTCGGTCACCCAAAGCTTGTAGGATTTGTAACGCAGATTGACAATGGATTATAAAGAACAAATAGACAAAGAGCGTTTGCCACGGCATGTAGCCATCATCATGGACGGCAATGGCCGTTGGGCAAAGAAACAAGGGCTTGCACGCATGTTCGGGCATAAACAAGGAGTGGAGACGGTGCATAACATCACTGTAGCTGCCACTAAACTCGGCATTGAGTATCTGACATTATATACTTTCTCCACCGAGAACTGGAATCGTCCGAAAGAGGAAGTCGATGCATTGATGACGCTGCTCGTGGATACGATCGTCAAAGAGACGCCGACACTGATGAATAACAATGTGCGGTTGCAGACCATAGGCGATATCGAACGTCTGCCGGAAGGCACGCGCCAGAAATTCCTCGGCTGTATCGAGCAAACGAGTGTGAACACCGGCCTAACGATGGTCATTGCACTCAGTTACTCTGCACGATGGGAAATCACGCGCGCTATGCAAGAGGCCGTTCGATTGGCACAAACAGGTAAACTGCGTCCCGAGGAAGTGAACGAACAGCTCGTTTCTTCGCTCATGACGACACGCGACATGCCCGATCCGGACTTGCTCATCCGCACCAGTGGTGAATACCGCATCAGCAATTTCTTGCTGTGGCAGCTGGCGTATAGCGAGTTGTATTTCACCGATTGTTTGTGGCCGGAGTTCACAGAAGAGGAGTTCTACAAAGCCATTGTGGATTATCAGAAGAGAGAACGTAGATTTGGAAAGACGAGTGAACAGATTCATTAACATCATATTATTCTTGCTATTCAGCGTCGGTCTTTTTGCACAAGAGATCGAGTACGGCATGACGCGTAAGACTTACGAGATTGCCGGCATTGAAGTAGAGGGAGCGGATAGTTACGAAGACTTCGTGCTGATCGGTTTCTCCGGATTGGCTGTGGGCGATAAGATAGAAGTACCGGGTGACCAGATCACAAAAGCCATCAAGCGTTTCTGGAAACAAGGTCTGTTCTCCAATGTGCAGATTAGGGCAAAGAAGATTGAAGGCAATAAGATTTGGCTTGTCATTGCTCTGGAACAACGTCCTCGCATCAGCGCCGTGCAATACGAAGGGCTCAAGAAAAGCGAGAAAGAGGACGTGGAGATAAAAGCAGGTATTCGCCAAGGCTCGCAGATGACGCCAAACCTCGAAGACCACTGCCAGACGGTGATCAAGAAATATCTCGCCGAGAAAGGCTATCACAACGCCGAAGTGCATGTCATTCAGCGTCCCGATCAAGATCATCCCGGGTACGTGAAAGTACTGGTGGCTGTGGATAAGAAAGAGAAAACGAAAGTAGGCAAGATTTACATTACCGGCAACGAGAACCTGACGGATCTGCAGATCAACAAGGCGATGAAGAAGACGAATGATAACCACATCATCAACCTCTTCCGAACCAAGAAATTCGTGACAGCAGAGTACGAGAAAGACAAAGCGGCCGTTATTGAGAAATACAACGAGCACGGTTATCGTGATGCGTATATCGTGGCAGATAGCGTTGTGCCAAACCCTGAAGATCCGACACGCGTGGACGTTTATATGACCATCAGCGAGGGCGATAAATACTACATCCGCTCCGTCAAATGGGTCGGGAATACCGTTTATCCGTATGAATACCTGGATGCCACGCTGGGTGTCAAACCGGGTGATGTGTATAACCTCAAAACACTCAATGACCGCTTGACGGGCGATGATGATGCCGTCAGCAAACTATACACGGACCGCGGATACCTCTTCTTTAACGTTGAGCCGGTAGAAGTGAATGTGGAGAACGACTCCATTGACTTTGAGATGCGTATTTATGAAGGTAAGCCGGCTACTATCAACGAGATTAACATTGTAGGTAACACGCGCGTTTACGAGCATGTCGTGCGTCGTGAACTCTACACCAAACCGGGACAATTGTATTCGCAATCGGACATCATGCGTTCGTTGCGTGAGTTGGCGCAGATGGGGCACTTTGATCAGGAACATCTTGTGCCGGATATTCAGCCTAATCCCGAAGAAGGAACGGTGGACATCACCTATCAGTTACAAACGAAATCCAGCGACCAGATAGAGTTCTCGCTCGGTTGGGGTGCCACGGGTCTGGTGGGTTCGTTAGGTCTTAAGTTTACTAACTTCGCCATTCAAAACCTCTTCAACAAGAAATCTTATCGTATCGTGCCGCAAGGTGAAGGTCAGACATTCTCCATCAATGCGCGCACGAATGGTATCTATTATACCTCCGCTTCTATCTCGTTCCTCGAACCCTGGTTAGGCGGCAAGCGACCGAATAGCCTCAGCGCCAGCATCTATTTCGCCAATCAGACAGGTTATTCTTCGCGTTATCAGAAGGCATACCAAAACCTCTACAACACTTATTCCAGCTACTATTATTACTCCGGCAACAGCAATTACTACCAGCAGTTGGCGGAATCGGAGGCGGATAAAGACAAGTACTTGCGTACGCTCGGTGTATCCATCGGTTATGGAAAACGTCTGCGCTGGCCGGATGACTACTTCTCGTTCTACGGCGAGTTGAGTTATCAGATGTACATGATGAAGGATTGGCCGTACCTGCTTATCTCGGACGGCACGAGTCACAACTTGGCGCTCAACTTGCAGATCAGTCGTTCGTCTATTGACAACCCGATTTACACCCGCCGCGGTAGTCAGTTCACTATCGGGCTGAAGATAACACCGCCTTGGTCACTCTTTAACAAGAAAGACTACTCGCAGATGACGGCGTCAGAGAAATATCATCTTATCGAGTACCACAAATGGAAATTCACGGGTAAGGTGTTCACCCCGCTCAGCAAGGATGGCAAACTTGTCCTCATGACACGTGCCGAGTTTGGTTACTTGGGTCATTACAACAAATACGCCAAATCGCCGTTTGAGTCATTCTATATGGGAGGTGACGGTATGTCGAGTTACACCAGTTATGCGACCGAATACGTCGCTATGCGTGGTTATTCCTCCGGCGCACTCACGCCGTATGACGTGGCTACGGGACGTAACATGGGTTACCTGTATAACAAGTTTACGATGGAGTTGCGTTACCCCATCATGTTGGAACAGAGTGCCAATATCTGGGCACATGTCTTCGTGGAAGCCGGTAACTGCTTCTCGGATATCAAAGAGTACAACCCGTTCAACCTCAAGCGTTCAGCCGGTGTCGGTGTGCGTATCTTCCTGCCGATGTTCGGCTTGCTCGGTGTCGATTGGGGATGGGGATTTGATGAAATCAACGGTTCCAAACAATATAGCGGAAGCCAATTCCACTTCGTTTTGGGACAAGAGTTATAACGATTATGAAGAAACTAATTATCATATTATTTGCCGCCTCAATGGCTTGTGGCACGACTTTTGCTAAGGATCAACCGGTAGCGTATGTGGACATGCAATATATTCTGAAGAATTTGCCGCAGTATGAGCAGGCGAATGAACAGTTAACGATGCTCTCAAAACGCTGGCAGAAAGAAGTAGATGCCGCGCAACAGGAAGCGCGTGTCATGGCCTCCAACTACCAAACGGAGCAGATCTTTCTCTCCGAGACTATGCGTGCACAGCGCGAGCAGGAGATAGTAAAGAAGGAGCAAGAAGTATTGGAACTGAAGCGTAAGTATTTCGGACAGGAAGGCGAACTTTACAAAAAGCGCGAAGCGCTCATCAAGCCTATTCAGGACGAAATATACAATGCTATACAGGACTTGGCGAGTGAAAAAAGGATTGAAGTGGTCAAAGACCGTTCTGCTGATCCGGCGCTCATTTATATGTCGTCTAAACTGGATATTTCAGACCAAGTACTCCATAAATTGGGTGCAAAATAAATTGAAAACAAATAAAATACATATTAAAATGAAAAAGATTATTATTGCAATGATGCTGGCGTTACCGATACTTGCCAGCGCACAGAAATTCGGTCACATTAACACGCAGGAACTTTTCGCGCAAATGCCCGAAGTGGCACAAGTTCGTGCCAAGATGGACACTATTCAGAGCCAATACGAGAATCAGCTGGCTTCCATGAACGAAGAGATTCAGAAAAAAGCACAGGATTATCAGGCAAATGAAGCTACGATGGCCGATGCCGTAAAGCAAATCCGTCAGCAGGAACTGCAGGAGATGCAACAACGTATCCAGTTGTTCTACCAAACCGCAGAGCAGGATATTCAGAAGAAACAGCAAGAACTTCTTGCGCCTGTTCATGAGAAAATGGCAAAAGCCATCAAAGCAGTTGGCGAGCGCGAGGGTTATACCTATATCTTCGATAGCCAAGCGATGGTACACATCGGTGCTGACGCTGTAGATGCAACTCCGGCCGTAAAGAAAGAACTCGGCATTAAGTAATATGGCGGACGGCTATCTGGAAAGCCATTACGCCGAATACGAAAAGAAAAAGGCGGAGTGGTTAAAAAAGAAATCTAAATACTCTTATACTCATGGTAAAAAAGATTCAACAGACACTGCGCGATAGTGCCGCTGCGCGTTGGACCGTCCTTGTCCTTGTGGCATCGATGATGTTCTTCGCTTATATGTTCGTGGATATCCTCTCTCCGTTGGCATCATTGCTGAACGACACCCTCCATTGGGATCAAGGTGTCTTTGGTACGTATGCTGCCGGTGAATACCTGCTCAACGTCTTCGGATTCCTCATCCTCGCGGGTATTATCCTCGATAAGATGGGAGTTCGTTTCACTGGCTTACTCTCCGCCGGCCTTATGGTTCTCGGCGCTGCCATTAAGTTCTGGGGCATCTCTTGGGCAGATGCCAACACTGTGGCTTGGCTCAACGCCTGGTGGCCTTCCATGCCCGGCTCTGCCAAACTGGCGATGTTCGGATTCATGATTTTCGGCTGCGGCTGTGAGATGGCAGGCACTACTGTTAGTAAAATTCTCGCTAAATGGTTCAAAGGCAAAGAGATGGCGTTGGCGATGGGTCTTGAGATGGCGATTGCGCGTCTCGGGGTCTTCGGCGCTATGTGGCTCTCTCCGATGTTCAGCGAGCGCTTTGCCGTTGATGGTACAAACTCGGTTATCGCACCGCTGCTCTTCTCGTCCGCACTTCTCGTGATTGGCTTGCTGAACTTCTTCGTCTTCACCATCATGGATAAAACCTTTGACAACCAACTTGTGGCTATTGGAGAAGCAACGGCAGAACGTGATCCTGAAGACGAGTTCCATGTATCTGACCTCAAGCAGATCTTCAGTTCAAAGATGTTCTGGATTGTAGCGCTCCTTTGTGTGCTCTATTATTCCGCTATCTTCCCCTTCCAGCGTTTCGCAACGAACTTTCTGGAGGAGACACTGGCGATTAGCAATGCTGAGGCTGCAGGACTCTTCAAATGGTTCCCAATACTGGCAATGGTTTTGACGCCGTTCCTCGGTGCGTTTATCGATTATAAGGGCAAAGGTGCTTCCATGATGCTCCTCGGCGCAGTGATTATGATAGCTTGCCATAGTGTCTTTGCATTCGTGTTGCCGGCTTACCCGAGCAAAACGCTTGCATTGATTACCATTCTGGTGTTGGGTGTCAGCTTCTCACTCGTGCCGGCTTCGATGTGGCCGTCGGTGCCGAAGATTATCGATGAGAAAGTGCTGGGCTCGGCGTACTGCCTTATCTTCTGGGTACAGAATATCGGTCTCTGCCTTGTGCCGCTGCTCATCGGCAAACTGCGCGTGGCAACGGACGGATACCTTGTTCCGATGATTGTCTTCGCTTCCTTCGGAGTGCTGGCCTTCCTCTTGAGTCTCGCGCTCAAAGTTGAAGACCGCCGCAAAGGCTACGGCCTCGAACTGCCGAATAAGAAATAAAAAAGAAACCCGCAGACGCGGGTTTTCTTTTTATAACAAAACTCTTTTACCAGATACTTACGCGGTCTTCCGGCTTGATGTACATCGGAGACTCTTCCGTAACATTCCAAGCGTCGTACCATGCATTGATCTGCGGCAGTGCACCATTCACACGCCAGCGACCGAGCGAGTGAGGGTCGGACTTGGTGCGTTGGAGAATCTCCTCCGGACGGATGTTGGCAGCCCACACATTGGCATAAGCCAAGAAGAAACGTTGTGCGGGAGTGAATCCGTCGCGCGTCTGCAGACGGTCTTTCTCTGCTTTTGCCTCCTCATTCAGCGTAAAGGCCAAATAAGACACTTGCAAACCTCCATGGTCTGCAATATTCTCGCCTAATGTAAATGCACCGTTGGCATGAACACCGGGCGCAACTTCAATGCGGTTGAATGCCTCTTCCATCACTTTCGTGCGCTTGTCAAACGCCGCTTTGTCTTCCGATGTCCACCAGTTAACCATGTTGCCGTCTTTGTCAAACTGGCATCCTTGATCATCGAAACCGTGCGTCATCTCATGACCAATCACAACACCGATAGCACCGTAGTTGAATGCATCGTCAGCACTCATGTCAAAGAACGGATACTGAAGAATACCTGCGGGGAAACAGATCTCATTGCTGGACGGGTTATAATAGGCATTGACGGTTTGAGGCGTCATGTACCATTTTTTCTTGTCCACCGGCTTACCAAGGAAGCTGAGGCTATACTCTTGCTCAAACTTAGCCGCACGTTGCAGGTTAGCATAGTACGTATCTTCCGCATTGATATCCAACTTGCTATAGTCACGCCATTCATCCGGGTAACCGATTTTGATAGTCATCGCATTCAGTTTCTCGAGCGCTTTGTCTTTCGTCTCGCGAGACATCCAGGCGAGATTCTCGATGCGTATACCGAGTGCTTTCTGCAGGTTCTTCACTAACGCCAACATACGCTCTTTGTTCTCCTCCGGGAAGTATTTCTTGACATACATCTGTCCCACGGCTTCACCCAGCGTACCATTGACGATACCCACGGCGCGTTTCCACAGCGGGCTCGGTTCTTCGCGTCCCGACAATACCTTGCCATAGAAATCGAACGATGTCATGTAGATCTCCGTGGTAAGATAAGAAGAAGCACCCTCAATCACCTGCCATGCAAACAAGGTCTTCAAATCCTCCAGCGGTTCTTCGTCCAGCATACGACCTGCTTCCTGGAGATGAGGAATCTGACCGATAGAGATACTGTCTAACTCTACTCCCAATGCGGAGAAATATACTTTCCAATCCACCTGCGGCACAAGACCTTGCAGTTCGGCAATAGACATCTTGTTATAGTTTGCTTGCGGATCACGCAATTCCACATTGCTATACGCTGCTTTCGCCAAACGCGTCTCAAGACGAAGAACGGTCTGCGCTTTGTCTGCTGCGTTCTCGAATCCGAAAAGACCGAACATCTTCTCTACATACGCTACGTACGCGTCGCGTATGCTGCGCGTGTGCGCGTCTTCATCTATATAATATTCTTTCTCTCCCAGCGAGAAGCCTGCCTGATACTCATTCATGATGTTCATCGAACTGTTCATCGCATCGGCATCCACATACATTGCCCAAAGCTGATAATCCATCGCCTTGCCAAGTGCTGCAGAAAGTTCTGCGCGAGTGGCAATTCCTTCGATTTCATCGAGAGTTTTCTGAACCGGAGCAATGCCTTCCTGGTCACGACGGGCAGTGTCCATCGCGAGGTTATAGACATCTCCGATCTTCTGCGCGATAGAACCTTGTTGGTGTTTTTTAGACGCAATGTCTTGGATCAGTCCGTTTACTTGTTCCAGATTCTGAAGACCCAATTTGTCGAACGACCCGAAACGGCTGTATTCAGGCGTCAAAGGGTTATTGACCATCCATCCGCCACAAGCATACTGATAAAAATCATTCTGAGGAATGGCCGTCGTATCCAAGTTCGATAGGTCGATACCCGTTGTTTGTTGTTTTGTGCAAGCTGTTGTCATAAGCGCAATTGCTGCAAAAGTAAAAATAAGTTTTTTCATAAGGATTGTTTTAAAAACGGCTGCAAAATTAGTAAAATTATTTGAAATACACAAATAAATTATCTTTTTAGCATAAAAAACTTGCGTATATGCATTTTTTATTGTATCTTTGCACCCCGATAAAACAAACATTCTTTTTTATGTTCATCATCGGCATTGCGGGTGGTACCGGCTCGGGTAAAACAACGGTAGTTAGAAAATTGATAGAGCGCCTTCCGAAAGGAGAGGTCGTAGTGATTCCCCAAGATTCGTATTACAAGGACAGCAGTGATGTGCCTGTAGAGGAGCGTCAAAACATCAACTTCGACCATCCGGATGCTTTCGATTGGGAGCTGTTGAGCAAGCATATCGGAATGCTGAAAGAGGGCAAACCGGTAGAGCAGCCGATTTATTCCTACATCACCTGTACACGCTCGGAAGAGACTATCCATATTGAGCCGCGCGAAGTGATTGTTGTTGAGGGAATTATGGCGCTGCGTGAGCCTAAGATGCGCGAGCAAATGGACCTGAAGATTTTCGTAGATGCCGATGCAGATGACCGTCTGATACGCGTTATGAAACGCGACGTGATGGAGCGTGGACGTACCGCAGAGCAAGTCATCGAGCGTTACCAACGAGTGCTCAAACCTATGCACGAGCAGTTCATCGAGCCTTGCAAACGCTATGCCGATGTCATCGTGCCGCAGGGCGGTCACAACAATGCCGCCATCAACATGCTCGCTAAGTTCGTGAAGCAGCAGTTGAGAGAGAATAAAGAATAAGACCCCATCGGTCTATGTTCTGGCAACTTTTCTATACCTATCTTAAGATTGGCACCTTCACCCTCGGTGGAGGTTATGCCATGTTACCGCTTATCCAACGCGAAGTGGTGGATCGCAAGGGTTGGATTGATGAGGAAGAGTTTCTCAATATGATTGCTCTCGCGCAAGCTGCACCGGGTCTTATTGCCGTCAACTCCGCCATCTTCATCGGTTGGCGAGTAGGCGGTTGGAAAGGCGTGGCGGGCGCTGTCTTGGGCGCTGTGTTGCCTTCTTTCATCATCATCCTTGCCATCGCCATGGTCTTCCGTGAATGGAAAGAACTGCCGGCTGTGGAAGCGGTCTTCAAAGGCATACGTCCCGCTGTAGTAGCTCTCATCGCCGCACCGCTCTTTAAGATGGCTAAGTCCGCCAAGATGGGTTGGATCACAGCCCTTATCCCTATCACCGCCGCTACACTTATCTGGCTGTGTCACGTCAACCCCGTCTGGGTGATTCTCGCAACGATAATACTAACCATTCTGGCATGCTTTATCTACAACTCTTTATATCGTTCTTCAAAATAGGTCTCTTCGGTTTTGGCGGAGGTCTGGCGATTCTTTCATTGATTCAGATGGAAGTGGAGAACCATGGCTGGATGAGCCAGCAGGAGTTCGTGGATATTGTTGCCGTGAGCCAAGTAACGCCCGGACCGATTGGTATTAACTGCGCCACGTATGTCGGTTATACCACAGCAGGCATATGGGGAAGTATATTGGCAACGACGGCGATTATTCTGCCGAGTCTGGTCATCATGCTCAGCATCTGCAAGGCCTATTTCTGGCTCAGCAAGCGCTTTCAGGGCAATATGTATTATGAGCAAACGCTGCGGATGTTGCGTTTCACGGTCATCGGGCTCATCGCTTCTGCAGCCTTGATGCTCATCAAACCGACCAATTTCATTGATACTGCCAGTTGGATTATTTTTGCCCTGGTCGCATTCTTCACCATCTTGCCTCAACTATCCAAAAACAAAGTGACTGAAATCATCAGTCACCCTATCCTTTTGATTGTTCTTGCCGGCATTGCCGGATATGTTATCTACGCTTAAATGCGGTCTAACTTTGCATGCGTCAGCAGCAATGTTTTTGTACCCTGCGTATCGAAATTGATTTCAATCTTGTCGTTTTCCGTTACCTCATCGCGGTAAACGCGGTTGATAGTCCCTTTCCCGAATACCCGATGTGCTACCCTGTCACCGGCTTTCCATTCAGACGAAGCAATGGCGCTTGTCGCACCGGATACGGGAGTCTTTGGTGCTGCGGAAATTCCCGTTGAAATCGGAATATTTGGAGTGATTGGTCGCTGCGTTACTACAGGTCGGGAAAGCTCAAAATACTGCCTGTCGATATCATTCAAGAACCTGCTTGGCGAAGCAAAAGTGACAGATCCGTTACGGAAGCGTTGGCGCGCAAACGAAAGATAACACTGTTCCATCGCACGCGTAACCGCTACATACAACAATCGCCTTTCTTCTTCTATCTCATGCGGCTTGACAGCAAACTGCGAGGGAAAAAGATTCTCTTCCATTCCCACAATGAAGACCACCGGAAACTCCAATCCTTTGGCGGCATGCACGGTCATCAGCGTTACCCGTTCTGTCGTATCTTCCAGATTTTCATCCTGATCCGTCTGCAGGCTTACTTCGCTCAAGAAGTCCGTGATGGGCGTATAGTCGATACCTTCGTTGGCTCGTTGCTCCACAAACTCACGAATGGCATTCAGCAGTTCTTGTACGTTTTGTGCGCGGTCAATGCCTTCTTGGGAACGATCCAAAGCGAGAGCTGTCTGTACGCCCGACGTGCGCAACACCATCTCCGTGAAAGCAAAGGCATCCATCGTCTCGCTCTGCTCACGCAAACCGTCCATGTAGATAGCGAAAGCCCTGATTTTCTTGATTACTGCCGGTCCTACATCCAATCCCGTCTCTTCGGGATTACGCATAACATCCAAGTAACAACGGTGGTGCTCAATGGCATTGGCGGACACACGTTTCATCGTGGTGTCACCTATTCCGCGCCCCGGAAAACCGACGATACGAAGCAGCGCCTCGTTGTCACGCGGGTTGACCGCCAGACGCAAGTATCCCAAGGCATCTTTGATCTCCTTGCGCTGATAGAAAGAAGTGCCGCCGTAGATGCGATAAGGGATATTGAGTTTGCGCAGTTCGCCTTCGATAACACGCGATTGGGCATTCGTGCGGTACAACACGGCAAACGCATCATAACCTTTATGCCGCATCTTCTGAATCTTCGTAGCAACGCCCAGCGCTTCCGTGCGGTCATCCATATAAGGTTGCAGATTCAGCGGCACACCGGCCTCTTTCTCCGAATAAACGGTCTTTTCTATCTGGTTGATATTCTTGTGTATCAACGAGTTAGCCGCATTGACGATAGTTTGTGTAGAGCGGTAGTTACGCTCTAACTTGAATAGTTTGGCACCCGGGTATTGGCGCTGAAAATTAAGGATATTCCGTATGTCTGCCCCGCGGAAAGAATAGATGGATTGCGCATCATCGCCCACCACGCAGATGTTGTTCTGCGGCTCTGCCAGACGTTTCACCAGCAGAAACTGGATATAGTTCGTATCCTGGTATTCATCCACTAATATATATTGGAACTGTTGCTGATATCGCTCGCGCACTTCCGGGCTCACATCCATAAGCCTCAGCATGTTGATCAGCAGGTCGTCAAAATCCATCGCATTGGCAGCTTTGAGGCGTGATTCGTATAGCGCGAATATCGTTGCTAACTCATACATCCGCATCTCGCGGTCCTCACGCAATAATTGTTGATTTCTCCCGTATTCATCGGGAGTAATCCCGCAGTTCTTGGCCATGGAGATGCGACTTTGTACTGCACCGGCTTTGTATATTTTCTCGTCTAATCCGCGCTCTTTGCAAATCGCCTTGATGACCGATTTCATGTCGGGCGTGTCGTAGATGGTGAAGTCACGCGTGTAACCGATGAGCTCGGCGTAGGGACGAATCAGCTTGGTGCAAATACTATGAAACGTACCCATCATCAGATAGCGGGCATCTTCGCCCACTAACTTCTGAATACGCTCCTTCATCTCCCGTGCGGCTTTGTTGGTAAAGGTCAGTGCCATGATACGGCTTGCCGGTACGCCTTGCTGCAACAGATACGCAATGCGGTACGTCAGCACGCGTGTCTTACCCGAACCGGCACCTGCCACCACCAGCGATGCACCTTCCGTACATGTCACCGCCGCTCGCTGAGACTCATTTAATTGCTCCAAAAAATCCATTCTGCTGCAAAATTACTGCTTTTTTTTGAGATGTGCAAGAAAACGCAGATTTGTAAACCAATTTTTGTGGAAATTAGCGAATTTGCTTCTGTTTGAGTTCGTTACTGATGATGGCTCTAACGAAAGCATCAAAACGTTTGTATCGTTTCTTCGTTCCATTCGGCAAAGTAGTGGCAAAAGGATCCGGTTTTGAGCCACGCGTGGCATAGAGTTGTGCCTCGAAACGTTGTTGCCAGTATTCATTCCGTGCAGGATTATTCAATTCCTTATCCGCCATCAAAGCAGCTTTTTGAAAGAGTTGATGGTTCGCTTTTTCAGCACCTCTAGCCGGCTTCTTTTTCCAATCACGCGGGTGCAAGACATCGTAGGTTTCTTGTACTCCGACACCAATAATTCGCCCTCTCGCGTCTCGAAAGCGTTTAACACGATGGATATGTCCGGGCGATGTAGCGCCATTCACTTCCTCAACAAGTCCGGATAGTTTTTCCCTTGCCATACAAAATCATATTGAATTACACAATAACCACTCAATAATCACACATTAATCACACAATACTGCCCCTATGCAGGCCTTATATTTCCAGCGTTCTCGTCTGATTCGCGGTTGGAAACCATATTCGGGAGCAAAGATACAACAAAAAAATGACATACACAAATTTGTATGCCATTTTTTGTAGAATTTAGTGATTTTTATTTAATCAGTTTTCCCTGGGCATCATAGATATGATTTCCGCGGAGAATGAGGAGTTGACCGTCAAGAAGAATCTTGGAAGCCTCACCCCGACCCTCCCCTGAAGGGAAGGGAGTGTTGTCGATGGCGGTGGCAGTGCCGGTGGTGGTGAAGTCGGCTGCGTAAGAGGCAATCTCTTGATTTCCGGAATCCTTAGCCAGGAGCGTCAGGTGGTAGTTAGTGCCACTATCCAGACCTGTTACCGTGAAACGCAAGCCGCCATTGGAAGTCTTGACCGCTGCGGGGGCATGACGATTGCCGCTCTTGCCAGGTGCAGCAAAAGCAATACCGGTCAACTGACCATTCGCATTGAAGATAAGCGTACAGAAGACTACTCCATCTTTGGAAATCTCCAAAGTATATGTATTGGCATCTTCAGATGTAGGCCAAGTAATGGTAGCCGTATTATCGGCAGGTGTTATGCTGACTTCGGTAACCGGCTGCGTGATTGCTTCTGCTTCTTTAACTTGTACATCAAACTCACCCCAATATGTATCTCGCTGGTAAGCGCGTTGGCGGCCTTCCGGCACATAGAGATAGATATATTGCTTGTTGCCGATATTGGCAAAAGTGGTTGCATTTATTGTAGGAACGTCGCCGGCATAACAAGTGATATCGTCAAAGTTCTTGCACTCGGCAAAAGCATAATCGCCAATAGTCAACACGCTACTGCCAATGGTCAAATGATTGATGGAGTTCATGCCATAGAAAGCACTATCACCAATGGAAGTCACTTCATTGCCGATTATCAAGTTCCGCATTTGAGTCGAAGCCTCAATGCCAAACGTATAATTCTCCGTCAAAGCGCCATTTGCACTAATGGTTAGAGTCTTCGATTGGTCTTCATATTCCCATTTTAATACATTATTTTCACCACATGTTCCGCTTTTGTCTATCGCAAAAATGGCGGTAAAGGTAGTATCTTGTGTTAGTATCACTGTTCGCGGGTTCTCTTTGTTTCCATCCGACCATTGTGCGAAATGATAACCATAATCAGGCTGAGCTGTCAGCGTATAAGTATTACTACATGCAATTCCAGAATCTAATCTTTGTATTGAGCCATTTTCTCCACTTGTGATTAGAGTATAATTGTTAACGTCAGCATAGATGATATCTGCATTGTCGGCTAGCATCGTTTGAAAACGCTCCTTTTCTCCGCAAGGGACATGTATTGCTGTTAGATTGGAGCAACCTAAGAAAGCATTATTTCCAATGCTTGTGACGCTATTGGGAATCGTCACAGAGGTTAAACCGGTGCAACCATAGAAAGCATAATCTCCAATGCTTGTGACGCTATTGCCAATCGTCACTGAGGTCAAACCGCTGCAACCAGAGAAAGCCCGATATCCAATGCTTGTGACGCTGTTGGGAATAACCAAATCTGTTACTAATTCACCATTTAAATATAAGTTCTGTGCATAAGATAATGGATTGGCAGAATAATCACCAAAACTGATTGCACACCATGCAGCAATGTCGGATATATGCACCGCGCTCAGACCTGTGCATTTATCAAAAGCACCCCCTCCAATGCTTGTGACACTGCTAGGAATAGTTATAGATGTTAACCCACTACAATCATAGAAAGCACGTGGTGCTATAGATTCTATGCTATCTGGAATAGTATATGCACCCGACCAAGACCCAGGCAGGTAAGCAAATACATTAATATTATATATAGGTGAGGTCAAACCAGTGCAACCATAGAAAGCTTCGCTACCAATACTTGTAACACTATTGGGAATTTCAATAGAGGTCAAACTAGTGCAACTTTTGAAAGCGCTATATCCAATGCTTGTGACGCTATTCGGGATTTCGACAGAGGTCAACTTGGTGCAATTACAAAAGGTATAATTTCCAATGCTTGTGACACTGTTGGGGATAGTCACAGATGTCAACTTAGTGCAATAGTAAAAAGCATAACTACCAATGCTTGTGACACTATTAGGAATTGTTACCGATGTCAAACCTGCGCAATTGTTGAAAGCACTTGTTCCAATGCTTGTGACACTATAGGTGTTTGCATTGTATTCGACAGAAGTGGGAATATTAGCAGAAGTAATGCTTGTTGTCCAACGTGGGGAACTGCTATTTTGCGATGTTACTTCTGCAGTTTTTTTCTCGTCATCGAGGTTGTAATACAGATTGCCGATTTTGGTCGAAGCAAAAATTGTTCCCGTGCCTGCGATAAGTGTAAAGAAGAAAATGAAGATTTTTGTTTTCATTGTTGTTAGATGTTTTAGTTGTATATTATTTGTATTTAATGTGCAGTGTGACCTTATTGTCAGATCCGATGGTCGTTTTGATATTTACACCATCTATACACTCGCCGGGAATGTCACAATGAATGCCCGCCACATTCTCAGTAGTCACCTCAATTTCTGCGACATCATGATTTTTTCCTGCTGCAATAATATCCGTAATTTTTTCATTTGGTTCTCCAGAAATTTTTAGATGTTTGTATAGCCAAATACCAATACCACCTAATAAAATCAGAGCACCGGCACCTGCAACAAAACCGCGAGCACTATTTTGTCCGGTTGGTGTTGTTAAGTCAAACTGTTGTTTTGGGGATGGATTACTTGATGTTTTCATATTATTATTTAATTAAAGGTATAACCGCAATCGTCATTTGTACAAACATATTTATGCTCAAACTCATTCCATCTGGCATCATTACCGCAATGAGGACATTCCTTATCAGTATGCGGATTTGTTTCCTCATCCTCAATTAGAGCATCTCCGTGATTTAATTCAAAGCCAGGGCAGTCATCCGAAGGACGAATCTTGTTAAATAAATCGAATTGATTCATGCCACATCTAGTGTCTAAATTATGCTCGCAGCAAAAACACTTTGTGACATCATCTGGGTCCCCAAAAAGGCGATCTAACTTTTCACTTTCCGTCATATGATAAAAGTATTAATTGCCTACTCTTTATTGGATTTTCGGCACACTCCATTTAAATAATTGAATGCACATAAAAAGCGTGGGCTTTACGCTCGCTTCATTTGATTTTCTGAGGTTCTGGACTACCTTAACAATTCAAACTTACGCACGGAAAACTCACGCTAGTACGTGAGCGTGCATAAACCGCGCTTGAATTGTTAATTTTCTAAAAGTGTCCAGTTTTCAGAAAATCAAGTTAGGCTTATTACGCTATCTTTTGGCACTCGCTTGCACCGATGTACTCACTTTTTTACACTGTTGAGCCCAGTGACCGTTTTTTTTACGCTTCGGTGTCAGCAAAAACCTTTGCGGGTGCAAAGTTACAGCTTTTTTTTTAGATACGCAAGAAAAAATTGTTATTTTTAACAATTTGGCACAAAAAAAGCCAGCGTTTGCCGGCTTTTCTTATATCTTCGCTATGTTTATTTCATATGGCGAAGTTTGCGGCCAAAGATGATACCGTTGGCAATAGCCAAGAGAATAGCCACTATATCATCAATCCATCCGAGAACGGGTACGGCATCCGGAGAGATATCGAATGGGATGATCACATAGATAAGAGCAGCAATCGCTCCTATCCATATATTCCACTTGTATTTGGTGGATTTACTCATAGATCAACCTTTTTGATTATAATCAGCGTTGATCAGGTTCATCGCTTTCATGCGCTTGTAGATATAGATGTACGGTCCCACCACGATGAGCGAGCCAAGTATACCCCAAAGCCAGAAATCACTTGCGTCGTATGAATAATCAATCTTGCGACGTACAAGTTCTCCATGCATACGGTTGGAAGTGCGATGATACCAGACGAAAGGAGCAATGCCGAAGGTCAGCCAGGAGAAGATGAAATAGATGAGGCAGAAATGCATGGTGCTGCGGCCGTCATGTCTGCTGGCAATCAGGTTCAACTCTTCCGAGATGTGCGATTCGACAACGATAGCATAGATGCCGAACGTGATAAGACTGAGGAAAATCATTTTCGCGAGTCCGCGATTGGTTCTCAACTGCAAAGCAGGAGCATTAACATTTGTTTCCATACTGAATAGATTTGAAAATCGTTGCAAAGGTACTACATTTTTTTGAAATATGCAAATTAATATTTAATTTCGTGATTTTGTTTATTGTTCAGGGATGATCTCTACGCGGCGGTCCTTGGAGAGTTGGTGTTCCGAATTATAACGGAAGGGATGCTTAGCACCGTAGGTCTTGACGAACATACGGTCATCTGCGATGCCTTTCTCGCGAAGCATGTCAGCGATAGTCATGGCCCGTCGAAGTGCCAGTTTTAGGTTGTATTGCTCTGTTCCGATCTTACAAGCATGTCCATTGATATGAATGCGCAACTCCGGATGAGCGAGCATCATCGTTGCGACCGAATCAAGTATATAGGCCGGTTCAAGGATAGGGTCAGACTTATCGAACGGGAACCAGATGACGGCCTGCGAGAGAAGATCATCCAGTTGTTTCTGCGCCGCGGTCATTGGTTTGGGATCAACAGATGCCGGCTGCTGTTTAACAACGGTATCACGGATATAGATAGTATCACGCAGATAGATGGTATCATGCACTTCCTTTTTCGACATGAGTTCCGGATATTCTTTGGCGAGTTTCTTAAGTTCTTTTTTCTTTTGCTTCTCTGTCTTGCCCGGCCAGACTGATACTCCTATTTTGAGTCCTGCCACCCACGGATGCATGGCGCCTACTTTATCCGTTCCGATGAGTCCGCGGTATTCGGACATAAAAATATAGTTATTATGTGCATTGGCAAATCCGAGCGGCGTGCGATCGTCGCGTTTGATGGCACAGAAGTCATTGAGCATGTATTGCGCGTAGGGCGCGATATGTATCTCCGTCCGTTCGCCCGCACGGAAAGCAATACCCAGCTCGGCATAAGCCTCAGCGTTGACGACATTGAGTCGTTGGGCAACAGACTCTTCCTGCGGCGTGGTAACGGTCTCCGTCTCAAAACGTCCGGGCAAGTCACGGAGTTCGAGTTGCCAGTACTCATACCATGCATAATGTGTAACGGAACCGGACGCGTGCTTATAGTTGACGATAATGGGCAGCGCGAGTTTGGCGCCGAAAGCGGCATGCAGTCCCACGCGTGACTTGGAGTTGGCAAAATAACGGAAACGCAGTCCAAGAGGCACTTCCAAAAGGTACGCCTGCTGCTTCTCCGTCCAGTCGCTGAATGAGGCATGGTGGATGTACTCATCACCGGCATAATCGGTCAGTCCGGTCCATTGCATCTCATCGATGAGCGTAGCAGTAGTGGCAATGCGAGTGAAAGAGAGTCCCGTCTGGAGTCCTATGAAAGGCCGGAAGAACCAAGTGTATCCCACTCCGGCAGCGAAAGAGATGCCGAATGTTGTTTTGCCGCCCTCAAGGGGATAGTTAAAGCTTCCGACGCCCGCGCCTGCATGCAAATCAATATAATGCTTGGGAGGCTTGGGCTCATTTTTCTTAGCTGCTTTGCTGTTCATTGGCGCGGCAGTCAAAGCGATAGCACATAGCACAGCCAGGCCGATTGAGAGCAACCGTCTGTATGTCATCGCACTATCCATTTGCGGGTGTGAATTTGGTTCTTGTCATCTATCCACCGCTGGATATACAATCCCGGTTGATACGTAGAATTGCACCAGCGGCCGTCAATGGTAAAGGTCTGCACTTCGCCTGTAGGCTCAACGTGTGCTTCGGTATTCTCGAGGTCTTGCGTCGGACGCATCTCATAGAGACAACTATAATAAACGGTACCGTCGGAGGCGGTCATCTGCACGCGATACCACCCGTTCAAACCGCCTTGCTCGTAGTACGACTGACCTGTTGCGCCCTCTATCGCTTCGCCGTTCTTATACCACTGCCAAGCAACAAACGTCTGGTCCTCCTCGCAGTTTGGTTCACAGTTCTTATCGCTGTTATCGACAAAGACGACGTCATTCCATTTGCGGTGTACATAGCCGTCAATATCGATTGAGAACGGAATCGTGACCGGCGTGCCTTTACAATCAGTAGAATCGGCAGTAGCAGCATAGAAGACAATAGTGAACTCATATGCTCCAAGTGGCTTATCTTCCGGCAAAATAATATCAATCGTATCTGATTTTGGTAATTCGGCATTAAGACTATCGCGGAGTCCTTTCTCTTTTGCCTTGTCGGAGAAGATGAGATCAAAATGGTCCGGCTGGCCTTCCTGCACAGTATAAGTGATTTGAATAGATTCTGCCGACTGGCAAACGGAAACGACCGGTTGCACCGTCACAACGGGCGGTTCAATAACCTGGCAAAGCAAAGTCACTTCTTTGGGACATCCCTCAACAGTAAGGTCGTGCATGGTGGTTGTCTCGCCGACAGATGTGAAGGTGTAATTTTTCTCGGTTCCATCGGAGAAAACGTATGTTCCCGTGTACGGCATATCGTTTTTGCAAACCGTGATGTCCGTCATATGCTGTTCCGCTCGTCCGAGACGCCAAACAGCAGCGTTATCCGACTGCTTCCATTCCGTGAGACACAGGCTATTTTGCACAGCGCGTTTGACGAAGATAGTGACGGGGACCGACAATCCGTAGTCGCCAAGCGTCATTTTATAATCCAACGATGGCTTATTCTGCTTGATGGTATCCAGCAGAACGGTATCCACACCACCGCGGAAAAGCAGCCAGCAATATTGGAAATCTCCGTCTCCATTCGCTTCGCGCTGCGATTTGACCGCCATGTCAATTTCCTGTATTGTCCCCGATGCGAGGCACTGCTGGTCTTCAAAGGGCTTGACAGCCCCTGCATCATAATCGCTATAGATAGTGATTTTTACTTCACCTTTTGCCGTCTGCCAATCCATGAGTCCGGTGTCATCCTTAACTTGGCGGGTAAAGATGTATGTTTCGCCGTGTTTCATCGGAAACTTCTCCAGCATCAGAATCGTGGTGTCACTATCCGCAATAGGTTCTCCGTTACATAGCCATCTAAACGAGTAATGTCCATTACCTCCGCTTACCGGTGTAAGTTCAAAAATGGTATCCATACAATACGGTGTACACAACTCACGGCTGAAAGTTTCTATCTCTCCCGGTTCTATAGCATCAAAAACGATCACTTTGTGGCTATGTTCGCACTCCAAAGGCAGTGCTTGACAAGTTGCCTCGCTCACTTTGCGTGAAAAAGTAAACTCTCCAGATGTGGTAAAATTATAGTCAAAAGACGCGGTACTCACTTTGGTGGAGCCAATATATAAAGGTTCGCGCGTGTCATTCTCTACCATGATCCAGGTCTGGGTGGCCGTATCGAGAACAGCATGTTCCATCTTCCATACATATTCGAACACCCCACCGCCACCAGACGCATCTATATAACTTTGAATGGTTAATGTTTTTGGGATGCCATAGATAGTATCCGGCTGTTCATAAAGGTCTCCCGGATCAACACGTAGGCGCACAGACAAGTATAGTCGTCCTTCGTCTTCTCCCATTCCTCCTTTAGAAGGAGTCCACTCTGTCTTGCATTGGGTATCATGTACATAACGTCGAAAAGCATACTCTCCCGGTACATCGGTTGGCATCTGCCATTCCTTATAATACGGCTGTGACATATAGAATGTATCTAAGGGCAGGAAGTCATTAGGTATTCCATAATCCCCATACCCGAGAACCGTATCGCGAATCATCATGTAATGGTAACTATTTCCCCAATCATCCGGCTCATCATCCTTTCCTCCGGTTGCCTCTTTTCCGTCCTTGTTTTTATCAATAAAACGTGCGTCCTGTTCATTCCAGCAAACAGAAATGCTGCCCATCACTATCCCGGCATCAAATGTCTCATATCCTTTGACAAGAGTATAAATTTGTTTTACAGCTTCACCATAAGTAAGTGTCAAGATGATTTCTTGGTTGCCACAAGGTCGCGTAACTTGTGCGTTTGTACCTGTTGGCGAAGGAATATTGATAACATCCGGACTAGGAGACTCCCATTTTCCTGCTCCGAATCCGGCATCATTCATTTGTCCCAATGTAAAGGTGTTACGGGGTTTATTGCCTTCCTCGGGCGCCCCGACACCTTCCGCACGCATGATGGGCAATTTGTTTGTATCCAGCCAAATGGCTTTGACGGAAGTCTGGGAGGCTATGTGGTCTTTGAAACAACTTAATTGCGGATGGCTTTTCTGCCCGGCGGAAGTACCTTCCCATTCAGCATCTTGGGCAAAAGGACTTGCAGTACTTGTGAAAATCTCAGACCTTGCAATGGCGTATTTGGTATTATCGCTGATGATAGGGTCCGCAGCGCCGTATCCCGTGGCATACATACGGGTTAATTGCTGGTCAAAAACAACTTTAGACAGATTTGCTTCAGGCGCTTCGTTTGTACCAAACAACGCTCCTACATGGTTTGAACCTTTGCAATACCCCATGTTATAGCAGTTATTCAGCACTGCCGAGTTGTAATTATATCCGACAAGTCCGCCGACGTTATTATTGGCATCGGTTATAATACCGGCATTGTAAGAGTATTGGATAGTGCCATAGTTGGCTCCTGCGAGTCCACCAACATTATCACCTCCATGCGCAATAATCTGCAACATATTGAAACAATGGTGAATTGTACCCCGATTGATGCCCACAATGCTGCCAACATTGCTCGTTTGGTCCGTCATGATTTGCCCTTGCGCGATTCCGAGATTGTGAATCGATGCGGAAGAAGAAGTTTGTGCCACTAATCCTGCTCCGCCGGTGAAAGAACTGAGGATATAAAGATTGTAGATAACGTGATTATTTCCGTCTAATTCGCCGGAAAATGGGGTTGTTGCATTGCCGATAGGCGTCCAAGTGTGTGGTAATGCTTGCGTGCCGCCTAAGTCAAGATCGGCTGTCAGTTGTATAATCCTTCCCGCAAAATTATCCGATTGGCTTTGCTGCGCTACCCATGCCAACTCTTCTGCTGTAGAAATCATATAAGTTGCACCACTCAGACTCGGCTCAGACGTCGTTCCGTTCCACGGAGTCCCAGCCCAAATATTGAGATTCCCCAGTAATAGACTTAAGAATACAATGTGTTTGGTATAAATATGCATAATCGGGTGCAAAATTACAACATTTTTGCGACATATGCAAATTTATGAGGTGTTTTCAAGAAAAAACTTGCACAATTGAAAAAAAAGCAGTACCTTTGTGCCCGATTTTGAATTATGGGACTATTACTACTGTTTTTATTTGGCGCAATGGGCATCAGTTTTCTGTGTTCCGTGTTGGAATCAGTGCTGATGACAACGTCGCTCAGTTATATCAACCTGCGTGAAGAGGAAGGCTACGCGCCGGCCAAACTGATGCAGCGATACAAGGATGACACGGGTCGTCCTTTAGCGGCTATATTATCGCTAAACACCATCGCCAACACTATCGGTGCTGCGGGCGTCGGTATGCAAGCCACGGAGGTTTTCGGTAACAAGTGGTTCGGACTTGTATCGGCATGCGTAACACTGCTTATTCTGGTGTTCGGCGAGATCATCCCGAAGGTTATCGGCACGACTTACTGGCGTAACCTGATGGGTTTCACCGCCCGCACCATACATGCGCTTATCTTCATTCTGTATCCCTTCGTACTGCTCGTTGAACTCATCACACGCGCTTTCCCGGATAACGAAGACGAACCATCCGTTTCGCGCGAGGAAGTGCTGTCAATGGTTAATGTAGGCGAAGAAGAAGGAGTGGTGGATGAAGATGAGAACAAGATCTTCTCTAACCTCATGCGTTTGGATACTATCCATGCATACGATGTGATGACACCGCGCGTGGTAGCGAAGACAGCGCCGGAGAACATGACGCTCCGCGCCTATTACGATAACGATGAATACGACCATTTCTCGCGTATACCGCT
This sequence comes from Paludibacteraceae bacterium, assembly GCA_017649925.1. Taxonomy (GTDB): domain Bacteria; phylum Bacteroidota; class Bacteroidia; order Bacteroidales; family Paludibacteraceae; genus Colicola. Next base: position 28,911 of record JAGCFX010000034.1, read on the forward strand.
TTATAAACCCGAAGCGCCCGAATACATCACCGGCTATGTGCTGCGGAATGATGCACTCGAAGAACTGACCGAAGATCATTTCCGCAAAACACTCGGCGGAATCAAACGACCCTTGCCGGCCTTTGATCAGGATCTGACACTCGGAGTCATCTTCGACAGCATGCTCAAACAGAAAAGTCAAATCGCACAAATCATCGATGAATACGGCATGTTTGTGGGTATTTTGACACTCGAAGACATCATCGAAACTATCTTCGGACTGGAGATCATTGATGAGAGCGACACCGTCATCGACATGCAGCAGTATGCCCGCGAACGCTGGGAACAAAGACAAAAGAAATACAAGAAAGTTGAAGTTAAAGAGCGACATACGGATTCTGAACAAGAAGGCGAAGTTTGAGTACATCATTCTTGATCGTTACACTGCCGGTATTCAGTTGTTTGGCACAGAAATCAAATCCATCCGCGAGGGCAAAGCGTCTCTCGTGGACTCTTGGTGCGCCATCGAGCACGGCGAGATATACGTCAAGCAGATGCATATTGCCGAGTACCGCTTCGGTTCATACGCCAATCATGATGCCAAACGTGACCGCAAGCTGCTGCTTCAACGACGCGAGATACGCAAACTTGAGAAAGCGACCAAAGACACGGGTAAGACGATTATCCCTTTGGAGTTATTTATCAACGAGAAAGGACTCGCCAAAATGGAAATCGCTCTCTGCCAAGGTAAGCATACCTACGACAAACGTCAGTCTCTGCGGGAGGCCGACGACAAACGGGAGGTTGCAAAAATCATGAAATCAGTTCGATGAGTAATTACGTCCGTAGGAACGGTACGTATCTTTCTCAATCTCAATAGTCGGTTCTTCCCATTGCGTTAAGGGTGTCAGTTGCCACTCTATATACTTAATACGCATACCTCTATCGAGCCATTGTTTCTCATAATGCGTCTGTAAAGCTCTTGCGTCCGCCAAACGAGCATTTACTTCGTTTTCATCGGAACTTTCTCCATATAGGTCATCCGTTGAACAACATACGGGATACGGATTGAGCCGCAGCATCTCCGTGGTATAAGTATAGAGGAACGGGCTATCGGTTTTGAGATGTATGAGTCCGCCGGGTTTGACGATACGCTGATAGCGCTGCATGAACCATGTGGAGGTCAATCGCTTGGTGGCTTTTTTCATCTGCGGGTCACAGAACGTAATCCATATCTCGTCCACTTCGTCGGCAGCAAAGAAATCGGCAATGAACTCTATGTTTGTACGCAGAAACGCTACGTTCTTCATCCCGCTCAGCTCCGCGTCTTTCGCGCCCGCCCACATACGTGCGCCTTTGATATCCACGCCAATAAAGTTCTTCTCCGAATACCGCCGCGCCAAACCCACCGTATATTCGCCACGTCCACAACCCAGCTCCAAAACAATAGGGTTATCATTGTGGAAATAGGAGTCACGCCAATGCCCCGCCAACTCACCGAAAGGCGGTTGGAAAACATTGCTGAATGTCTCCATTTCAGCGAACTTTTTCAGTTTGTTCTTACCCATAGGAACGATTTACTCTTCCTCGTTACGAATGATCTCGAGGCCTATATCCGATACTCCGCGCAACAGACTATCACGCATGCCGTGCTGAATAGCGATATGATAAACACCTGTGTCCGCAAAATGAATATTCTGTTCCAACAGCACCGGCATCTCAACAAATCCGTGGTGCTTCTCACCCAACCAACCTCCTCTATCGTCTGCCAGATAGAACTCTAGCGTATCACGGCGATGGCAATTATCTACAAACAGCCACATGTTCTGATACGGATAACGCTCCGTATGACGCACATAGACCAGCATCCTGTAATTCGCACTCGCGTCAGCAATCCTGTAATCGAATTGCACTACAGAATCCACATGCCATTTCTCCGATGAAATCGGGGATAACTGACTATATACGATATCTCTTTGGCATGCCGTCAAAGCCGCTATGCATACCATCAATACTATAGGAAATAAACGTTTCATTTTCTAAAAGGACGATTTCTCTTATCTCTATCTCGGTTACCGCCGAATTTCTTCTTGTCAAAACGCGTCACATCGCCATGCCCTGTCTGATAGCCTATCTCGGCAGCCACGGCGCGTGTGCCCTCCAGTGTATCGGGTTTCTCTCCGCGCCTGTTCATCGCAACGATCTCATGTGCCCGTGCAGCAGTCAAGGTAGTTAAATTGCCGGCGCTGTGAGGATCAGACGAATAAGTGATGGTGCCTGCCAATGGGTCGGAAGCGAAGAAATACCAGGTCGCATCTTTCGTCTCCAACTGTATGTTGCGCGAGGGCAATAACTTGGACGCATCTTCATAAACGGGCACTTCGTAGTTCAGACAACATTTGAGTTTTGCACACATTCCGGCTAACTTCTGCGGGTTCGGCGATATATTCTGCAATCGTGCGGCGCCTGTTCCGACGGAGGAAAAGTTAATCATCCATGTGGAGCAGCATAGTTCTCGTCCGCACGGCCCTGTTCCGCCAATACGTCCAGCCTCCTGACGCGCACCAATCTGCTTCATTTCCACACGAATACGGAATGTCTCGGCATACACTTTGATAAGTTGGCGGAAATCGACACGTCCATCTGCAATATAGAAAAAGATTGCTTTTGACCCATCGCCTTGATACTCCACGTCACCTATCTTCATCTCCAGTCCCAGCGATTTGGCAAGTTGGCGAGCCTTAATCATCGTCTCCTGCTCGCGCGCATGCGCTTGCGCCGCGCGTTCCAAATCTTCTTGTGTTGCTACACGCAGCACCTGACGAATCTCATAGCGGGAAGCATCAATATTATTCTTCTTTATTTGCAATTCCACCAGCTTGCCCGTCAGCACTACTTCGCCGACATCATAACCCGGATTCGCCTCCACAACCACCTTCACTCCCTTCTCCAAAGGCAGGCGCTGGGTGTTATGATAATACCCCTTACGGGTGTTTTTAAACTGAACCTCAATGAGATCCGTCAGCTGAGTATTCTCCGGTAAATCACTCAACCAGTCGCTCACAGGCAACATATGAGCCGAATTGCGCTTGGTAGCCGCAGCACTCAGTTCGTTATGTTCCGGTCCTACTGTATATTTTTTCATATATTCTGTTTTTTAATCAATACTATCATTTGCAAGCAAAGGTCAAAAAATATCATTTTGGCATTGCCGTTTTGTTCTATTTGCCGTTCAGCCAAATCAAGTTGGTTCATGATGGCTTCTACGTTGCCATTATGTATAAAAGGCGCGAATTTGACGGAGAATTCCCGCTCCGCTTCTACCTGATAATTGAGTTCGGGTTGCGCCATATTGCGGATGTAATTCTCGCGCACCTGCTGTTGCGCATACTGCAGGAAATGCTTCTGGCGCTCACGTCCCACCTTGCTATCCGCCATCTCGAGACTCCATTGGCGAAGACGCTTGAGAGACTCGTATTTCTTCTGCAGGTCACGCAGTACACCCACGGTATAGGCATCGCGGAAAAGAGCCATAAAATCGCGCAATTCCTGCTGATTCTCTTCGGATTCATCGGCTTTTTTGAGCGCTGCCAGGTAACTACCATTGGCGATGCGCGCGATGTCGGTAGCCTTTGTGGCATTAATACCTTTCTGCCGCAATGCTTCAGCGATAGTCTCCGTCTCCAGACGCGGCACGCGAATCATCTGCACGCGCGATTGGATAGTGGACAGCAATGCTTCCGGATGCTCAGATACCAAGATAAAGAGTGTTTTTTCCGCCGGTTCCTCCAACAATTTGAGCAGTTTATTGGCGGTGGTGGTGTTCATTTTCTCCGGCTGCCAGATTATCATTACCTTATAACCGTCACCATATGGCTTGAGACTCAGTTTGCGCAATATCTCCCCACTCTCTTTCTCATAAATCATGCTCTGCTTTGTCTCCACTCCCAATGCTTTGTGCCAATCATCAAGATCAAAATAATGCTGATTGAGAATTATCTCGCGCCAAGGTTCCAAAAAAGCATCGCATGTCTCATCCGAGCCGACGATCGGAAAGACAAAATGCAAATCAGGGTGCTGCAAATGCTCATATTGCAGGCAAGTAGGACATGTGCCGCAACTATCTTCTTCAGTCCGGTTAGGGCAATTGAGATATTGCGCATACGCCAATGCCAGTTGCAACTTACCAATGCCGGAAATACCCGCAAAAAGTTGCGCATGCGGGATGCGCCCCTCACGCACCGACTGACGCAACAACTGCTTGGTCGATTCCTGTCCTATGATTTCCTTAAAGAGCATTAAACTTTCAGTTCTTTACGAAGCGCTGCTACCATTGCCGCATATTCCGCATCCGTTAAGTATACTTTACCCGGATTCATTTGGAATGTACCTCCGTAGTCCGGTCCATCCACATACTTAGGTGCCAAATGGAAATGCAAATGACTCAGTTTGTCGGAATAAGCACCGTAATTGATTTTCTCGGGGTTGAAGATTTTCTGCATGGCACGTGTTACATCTGCTACATCGGCCATGAAGAGATTGCGTTGCTCATCGGACAACTCATTCAAATCATTCACATGCCCATCGTAAGCCACAAGGCAGCGACCATGGTACGTTTGCTCTTTGAAGACAAATGCTCGTGAAACGCGCAAGTGCCCAATTTCTATCATCAGGTTGTGAAGCGTCTCATTGTTTTGACAATACAGACAATCTTTAGGATCGGATTTCATCGTATTTATGATTTAATTATGACTTTTTTATTCCAGCTATGACAGCATTACGAACCGCCTCAATGGCATCTGCTGGTTCCGGATATTGCTTGAGGTCAATCGGTTCGCCGATATGCATATGTACCGAACAACGGTGTACATACGGTTTGCCCTTGGGCAGCACATCAAAACAGCCATTCAGCGAAAGCGGAATAACCGGCAATCCAAGGTCAATAGCTATCTGGAACGCTCCGCGTTTGAAACGCCCCACTTCACCATCTACTGTGCGCGTGCCTTCCGGGAAGATAACCGTACATACGCCATTAACGAGCTGTTTCTCTACATCATGCAGGCTCTCCAATGCCGCCTTGGCATTACGTCTGTCCACAAAAATATGTCCGGCAGCCTTGCAACCTGTTCCCACAAAGGGTACTTTGCGCAGTTCCGCTTTCATCAACCATTTAAATACCACCGGTAGCCATCCGTACACCAGCCATACATCAAACATAGACTGATGGTTGGACACAAATACATAGCTCTGTCCGGGTTTAATATGCTCGGTCCCATCGACAGAAACGGGCAAAAACATCAGCCAGAAAAAGGCACGCGACCAGAACTGTTGCACCTTATGCACAAACTCGGCATTACGCCAATGAACAGTACAGATAGTAAAGAGTGCCGTAAAAACCGTTAATGCCGATAATATCGGCCAAGCTATCAAATACTGATAGATGATATAAAACGGAAGAAGGATATATTTCATGGTAGATATTATTTAGTCTTTGTCGTATTTCTGCATAAACCCGCGGTAGAGAGCGCATATACGGCGGATTTCCTCCCATGTCTCATCGGAAAGTTTGGTGCCCACAATCTCTACCACTCGGCCGGCAGCAATAGTTCCGATCTCAGCACAACGGCGGATATCAAAACCGTCACTCAACGCATGCAGGAAGCCACCGGCAAAAAGGTCTCCGGCTCCGGTGGAATCGGTACAACTTGTTGTGATGGCACCGATATGATGGCGTTTGCTACCCTGCTGTACATACGAACCGTTTTTGCCCACTTTGACAACCGCTATATCACATTGCTCGGCTATCATCTGCACAGACTCTTCGGGATTAAGATGGGTATAAGCAAACGACTCGTCCTCATTGGCAAAGACAATGTCCACATATTTCTTGACGAGTTCTTTGAGGAACGCATGGTTTTCGTTGATTACATTATAGGAAGCAAGGTCCAGCGATACCATACAGCCCGACTCTTTGGCGAGACGAATGGCTTTCTCAATCAGCGCGTGGTTCTGAACCAGATATCCCTCAATATGGAAGATGTCATATCCGTTAAACGCATCTTTCTGGATATCATCCGCGCATAACTCAGCCGCAGCACCCAGATACGTAGCAAAAGTACGTTCTCCGTCGGGCGTAACAAGGACAATCGAGAAACCGGACATTGCGGTTTGAGAAAGCAACAGAATCGGCTTGACACCATTCTTAAGCATGTCTTCCCGATAGAAATCGCCCACTTCGTCATTTCCGATTTTACCGATGAACGCAGCTTTGCCACCCAGTGCTGCCACCGTATTAATCGTGTTCGACGCCGAACCGCCGGCTACCATGCGTTTGCGCACGGAAAGAAAACGGTACTGAATTTGCTCGGCTTGATCTTTGGAAATTAGGTTCATACTTCCTTTCGGGAACCCCAATTCACGCAAGTCATCCTCGCTTACCTGCAGCAAAATGTCCGTTAGTGCATTACCTAAACCTAAAATTTTCTTCATTTTTTATCTTTTTTGACCAAAAACAGGGTTAAAATTCAAAAAACTTTGCAAAGATACAATTTTTTTTTGAAAAAAACTTGCATATATAAAAAAAAAGCAGTACTTTTGCACCCGCTTTCGGAAATGAAAGTGATTTTTAGGGTTAAAAAAGGACTGCTTCCTTAGCTCAGTCGGTTAGAGCATCTGACTGTTAATCAGGGGGTCCTAGGTTCAAGTCCTAGAGGGAGCGCGAGAGTGATGACATCAAAAAGTCGTCACTCTTTTCTTTATAAAAAAAATAAAAAAATTCGCGCGCGCTTGCATATATAAAAAAAAAGTTGTAACTTTGCGCAATTTTTCGAACTATGCACTAATTAGGCACTAAAAACTATACAAATATGGGACTTTTTTCTTTTACACAGGAGATTGCCATTGACTTGGGAACAGCGAACACCATCATCATGTGTGATGATAAGGTGGTAGTTGATGAACCTTCGGTTGTGGCTATCTCGATGGCGGACAACAAAATGGTTGCCGTCGGCCGTAAGGCACAGCAAATGATTGGTAAGGGTGGCACCATGATTCGTACTGTCCGCCCACTGCGTGACGGTGTGATCGCGGACTTCTACGCATGCGAGATGATGATTCGCGGTATGATTAAGATGATTCCGAAGCAGGCACACCTGTTCTCTCCGGCCATCCGTATGGTCGTTTGTATTCCTTCCGGTTCCACGGAAGTTGAGATTCGTGCCGTGCGTGATAGTTCGGAGCATGCCGGCGGCCGTGACATCTACATGATTTACGAGCCTATGGCAGCAGCTATCGGTATCGGACTGGACGTTGAGAGTCCGGAAGGCTGTATGATTGTTGATATCGGTGGTGGTACAACGGAGATTGCGGTCATTTCTCTCGGTGGAATCGTAAGCAACAAGTCGATTAAGATTGCCGGTGATGACTTCAACCAAGATATCATCGAATATATGGGTCGTATGCACAACCTGCGTATTGACGAACCGACGGCAGAACGTATTAAGATTCAGGTAGGTTCTGCTCTGCCGGAATTGGAAGATGCACCGGAGGATTTCATTGTAGTCGGTCCGAATAAGGTAACGGCACTTCCGATGTCTGTTCCCGTCAGCTACCAAGAGATAGCACACTGCCTGGAGAAGAGTGTTAGCAAAATTGAAGGCGCTATCCTTCAGGCTCTAGAGTCCACTCCTCCCGAGTTGTATTCGGATATTGTGAAACGCGGTATCTATCTGGCCGGTGGTGGTGCGTTGTTGCACGGTTTGGCAAAACGATTGACAGACAAGATTACTATTCCGTTCCACGTGGCAGACGATCCGTTGCATTCCGTAGCTCGCGGAACAGGCGTAGCGCTGAAGAATGTAAATAACTTCGGCTTCTTGATTCGCTAATCGACGATAGTAGCGTATGCAGAATCTTCTCAAAATACTGCTGCGTTATAGCAACTTCCTGGTTTTTATAGCCTTGGAAGTTGCTGCGTTTTTGCTGCTAAGTTATAATAATGCCTATCCTCGCAGTAGTTTCTTGAGTACCGCCAACAATGTGATTGCATGGCAGCATGAGCAAATGAGTGACATAAGCGGCTATTTCAGTCTACGCAGTCAAAACGAACAACTCGCGGCGGAAAATGCGGCTTTGCGTAATCAGATTTGTTCGATGGATTCAGTAAAAATTGTATTTCCGATGCATTATATGAATGCCAAGGTGGTGCAAATGACCACAGACGAAATGCATAATTATTTGACCATCAATCGCGGTAGCAAAGATGGTGTTGAGCCCGGACAAGGCATACGCAATGAAGATGGCGTTGTGGGTATCATTCGAACTGTCGGACGCAACTATAGTGTAGTATTGCCTATTATCAATACCTATTCCAACCTGAGTTGCCGATTCTCTAAAAATGACTATGTCGGTACGCTGCAATGGGATGGCAAAGATATCCGTTTTGCTCAATTGGCGGATGTAGCGGCGCATATGGTTGTAAACCCAGGAGATACGATTGTAACAAGTGGATTGAGTCCTGTTTTCCCGGAAGGAATTCCCGTTGGAATCGTGGAAAACAGCGTTCTAAAAGAAGGCGCATCATATCATACGATACGCGTGCGGCTACATACCAACTTCAAACGGCTGAAGTATGTGGAAGTGGTTCAAAATGCACATCAAAAGGAATTGGAGGAACTGACAGATGGATTGGACTAGACAGTTGGGACGTTATGTCGTTGTGATGCTGCTGCAGGTATTGCTGTTCAACCAGTTGCAATTATGGGGGTTATGCCATCCTTATATCTACGTGATGTGTCTATTAATGATGCCGATTACCCTGCCGCACAATGTAGATATGCTGATTGGTGCCGCAGTTGGTATAATCATGGATGTATTCTGCAATTCATTGGGCATCCATACCGCCAGCTGTATCCTTATCATGTTCATCCGTCCGTATGTGATTGGTGCGCTCGTCAACGACAAAGACCGACTGAACGAACAGATCACATGGCGCACACTTGGACCGGAAGTAATGCTCAAATATCTGACCATTTTGGTTTTGATTCATCACTTGACTGTCTTCCTGTTAGCGGCTTGGAGTTGGGCACATATCGGTTTTGCACTTCTTGAAACCCTCGTAAGCAGCATAGTAACTATTATCATCATTGTCGGCTATAATGCCTTGAAATACAAATGATTAATGACCAGTATTATAAACACCGATATGTAATCAGTGGTATAGCCATTGTTGTTGTTTTGGTGTATATAATCCGGTTATTTTATCTTCAGGTAATTGACCAATCCACAAAAGATCAGGCCGATAACAATGCACTCGTCAAACAAACGATTTACCCGTCGCGAGGTTTGATTTATGACCGTAACGGTGTGCTGCTGGTTTTCAATCAACCGATTTACGAAATTACCATGACTATGCGTCTGATGGGTCCCGAGTGGGACACCGCGGCGTTTTGTAATTGCCTGCAGATTACACGGGCGGAGTTTGACGAGCGCATTAGTGAAATCAAAGATCGGAAGAAAAATCGCGGCTATTCAAAAGATACACCGCAGGGATTTATGGGACAGTTGAAAAAGGAGGATATAGCCAATTTGCAAGAATCGCTTTTTCGTTTTCCTGGTATTCAAATTCAAAAGCGCACGTTGCGCGATTATACTTACAATGCTGCAGCACATGTGTTGGGTTCGGTTGGTGAAGTCAATCAGAATGATATTGATAATGATGAGTACTATTCTCGCGGTGATTACTCCGGTCGTGATGGATTGGAGCGGACTTACGAGAAACAGCTACGTGGAGATAAAGGGGTAGAAATCCTGATGCGTGATTCCCGCGGGCGCATCCAAGGCAGTTATCAGGATGGTGAGTTAGACAGAACTGCGCAAGCCGGTACGGATTTATATACTACATTGGATATTCAGTTGCAACTATTGGCGGAGGAGTTGTTAGCCGGAAAAATAGGCAGTGCCGTAGCGATAGAGCCGAAGACAGGTGAGATATTGGCATTAGCGTCCAATCCTAGTTGGAACCCAAAAGTGCTGGTAGGTAAAGAGCGCAGTGAGAATTATGAGGTTCTCTTTAAAGATCCAACCAAGCCTCTATACAACCGCGCCACACAGGCCACTTATCCCCCGGGATCGACATTCAAAACCATTCAAGCATTAGTATGCTTAGAAGAAGGAGGAATTACTCCCAACACATTATATCCCTGTTCCGGTCCAAGTAGCACTCCCATCAAATGCACACACCATCATGGTTCTCCGGTAGCTTTGGAAAAGGCTATCGAACAAAGTTGTAACCCTTATTTCTGGGCTGCTTTCCGAGATGTGCTACAGAAAGACGGCTATGGGAAAGAGAATGAGACCTTCCGGCATCGTTATGAGTTATGGCGCAATGATGTGATGTCCTTCGGTTTGGGACAGAAATTCAACGATACGGACATCGGCGACCAATCCTCCGGAAGTATACCGAGCACTAAATACTTTGACCGTTGGTATGGCAAAACCGGATGGAAAGCTATTACCATCCGTTCTCTCAGTATCGGTCAGGGAGAAATCATCGTGACACCCTTGCAATTAGCCAATCAAGCAGCGATAATCGCTAATGAAGGCTACTATATCTCACCGCACCTGAACAAGAATGACTCCATGCAGACGCATATTCATCGCTTGAATATCGAGAAACAGCATTTTGAGGTGGTCAAAGAAGGTATGCACCGCGTAATGGTATATGGTACAGGACGGCATTTCGCCATTGACAGTCTGCATATGGCAGGAAAGACCGGTACTGCACAGAACCCTCATGGTCGTGATCACGCTATCTTTATCGGTTTCGCACCGGTGGAAGATCCGCAAATTGCGGTAGCGGTGGTTGTTGAGAACGCAGGTTTCGGTGCCACTTGGGCTTGTCCGGTAGCAAGCATGATGATTGAGCAATACCTAACAGGCGAAGTAAAACGCAAAGATTTGAGAAAACGCATTGCAGAAAGTGTATTAAATGAGAGCGTCAAGAAGTGGTAACATATGGCAAAACCTGGACTGGTTGACCGTCGGTCTTTTTCTGGTGTTAGTGATATTCGGTTGGTTGAATATCTATGGCGCCAGCTATACGTTTGACCAAACGAGTATCTTCGATTTCTCAAACCGCGCTGGTAAGCAGTTCGCATGGATACTTGGTTCATTGGTGCTTGGTATTGTACTGCTGCTGATAGACTACAAGACCTACGATGTATTAGCCTATATCGCCTATGGAGCGATGCTGATACTACTATTAATAACGCCATTATTGGCGCATGACATTAAAGGCTCATTATCCTGGATATCGTTGGGACCTGTGAGTTTGCAACCAGCGGAGTTTGCCAAGTGCATCGTGGCCTTGGCCGTGGCCAAATACATGGGTCGATATGAGTACAAACTACGAACATGGCGCGATCTCATCGTGCCTTTTGCGCTCATCGGTGTGCCGGCATTGATTATCATGGTGCTACAAAAAGAGACAGGTTCGGCACTTGTCTTTGCTGCTTTTTTATTGGTTTTCTATCGTCAGGGGATGAGCGGCTACGTACTATGGATTGGCGTTGCCGCCGTGGCCTTATTCATCATCAGTATCCGTTTTGGCGAGATACCATTGCCTTTCGGAACCGGAAGTGTGGGTATTCTCACATGCATGCTGTTGCTGACAGCCGTAGAGATATTCTTCATCTGCAAAGAGCATAAAATGAAATGGCAGCCGCTCATTTTGTGCGGAAGTGTTGCCGCTATCTACGGCATTTGCTTGCTGATAAATCTATGGGTAACGGTACCTTTTAACTGGGTTTCGATGGGAGTGGTTTTGGCGCTGATATTATATAATATCTTTGTTAGCATCTATTGGCGAAAATGGGCACTGCTCATTGTTGCAGCCTTCAGTCTCGGGTGTATCGGCTATACACAAGCTTGCGATTTTGTTTTCACGCGAGTACTGCAACCGCACCAACGAACACGTATTGAGGTGCTATTAGGAATGAAGGAAGATCTTGCCGGTGCCGGATATAATGTCAATCAGGCTCGTATTGCCATCGGTTCCGGACGTTTTATGGGCAAAGGCTACTTGAAAGGTACACAAACCAAGTTGCAGTTTGTACCGGAGCAAGATACGGACTTTATCTTCTGCACCGTAGGTGAAGAATGGGGATTTGTCGGATCGGTAGGAGTGCTATTGGTATACCTATTCTTTATTTTGCGATTGATTGAGATCGCAGAACGTCAACGTACTATCTTTACGCAGATTTATGCATATTCTGTTGCCAGCATTTTCCTTTTCCACCTGATGATTAACGTAGGTATGGTATTGGGATTGCTGCCGGTTATCGGTATTCCATTGCCTTTCTTCAGTTATGGCGGTAGTTCGCTTTGGGGCTTCACCTTATTATTATTTATATTATTACGCCTGGATGCTGCACGTATGGAGCAGTTGAGATGATATGTTTGTTACCAATCCCATAGGAATCATCGGCGAGGAAGAGGCTGCCAAGATACTAAAAAAGAAAGGCTTCAAGATTCTTGAGCATAACTGGCGCATGGGACATCTGGAGGTAGATTTGATTGCTGAGAACCGAAAGGAAATCGTATTTGTAGAAGTAAAAGCACGAACCTGCATCCTAAACGGCAAAATGCCGGAAGAAAATGTCGATGAAATCAAACAAAGAAGGATAACAGCGGCAGCCAACGCATATATCAAATATCACAAGATTGACAAAAAACCACGCTTTGATGTAGCCGGTTTTCTTGTGGATAGAAACACCAAAGAGATTACGTATAGTTGCTATTTAGAGAATGCTTTTCAACCGCAAATAAGAACCATCAGTTCCGGTAGTTACAGCGGCAAATGGCGCTGGTTTCATCGGGGCAAAACGATCGGAAGCAAACATTAGTAGAAATGGATTTCAGATATGATGTGATAGTAGTAGGTGCCGGTCACGCAGGATGCGAGGCTGCGAGTGCCGCTGCCCGTATGGGAAGCAAGACGCTGCTTATCACTATGGATATGAATAAGATTGCACAGATGAGTTGCAATCCTGCTGTTGGCGGCATAGCCAAGGGACAGATTGTGCGGGAGATTGATGCGTTGGGCGGGCAAATGGGAATAGTGACTGACAGAAGCGCCATCCAATTTCGCATGCTCAATCAAAGCAAAGGTCCGGCAATGTGGAGTCCGCGCAGTCAAAGTGATCGGAAACGATTCATTGAAGAATGGATAAAAGTGCTGTCGCACACCGACAATCTAAACATATGGCAAGATATCGTAACGAGTCTTATTATCAAAGATAATAAGGCATGCGGTGTAAAGACGATGTTAGGCATAGAAATGGAGGCTCAGGCAGTGGTCCTAACCAATGGCACATTCCTCAATGGATTGATGCACTGCGGTAAGACGCAAGTCAAAGGAGGTCGCATCTCAGAACCGGCATCATACGGCATCACGGAGCAATTAGTAGAGTTAGGTTTCAAGAGTGACAGGATGAAAACCGGCACTCCGGCTCGCATAGATGCACGCTCTATACATTTTGATGAATTAATCCGCCAAGATGGCGATAACGACTGGCATCAGTTCAGTTACCTGAACACCATCCAACGGGAGCTAAAACAGATGCCCTGTTGGATTACCTATACTAACCCCAAAACGCATGAGGCATTACGCGCAGGACTGAAAGATTCCCCCCTTTTCAACGGACAAATTCAGAGTATTGGTCCACGCTATTGCCCGAGTATAGAAACAAAGATTGTCACTTTTGCAGACAAAGATGCCCATCAGTTGTTTTTGGAACCGGAGGGTGTAGATAGCAATGAATATTATGTAAACGGTTTCTCCAGCAGTCTGCCCTGGCAAGTTCAGTTAGCGGGACTAAAAACAGTAAAAGGTCTGGAAGATGTAGTATTGTATCGACCCGGATATGCCATTGAGTATGACTTTTTTGATCCTACGCAACTACATCACACATTAGAAACAAAACAGATTAAAAATCTGTTTTTCGCAGGACAGATCAATGGTACTACAGGTTATGAAGAGGCAGCAGGACAAGGATTAGTTGCCGGAGTGAATGCACATATCAACGTGCACGGAGGCAATCCGTTTACGATGGGTAGAGACGAGAGTTATATCGGTGTGCTGATTGATGATTTGGTAAACAAAGGCGTGGACGAACCGTACCGCATGTTTACATCGAGAGCCGAGTATAGAATTCTGTTACGCCAAGACAATGCCGATGAGCGACTCACCCAACGGAGTTATGAGATGGGATTAGCCACTAAAGAACGCTACAATTTGCTCCGCAAAAAACAATCAAGTTGCACCGATTTCATCGAGTTTATGCAGAACACCATCGTGCACAAAGGAGATGTAGACGGATGGTTGGAATCAATCGGTAGCGCTCCCTTACATGAAGGATGCAAGATTAGTGAGTTGATTTTGCGGCCGCAGGTAGGCATCAAGGCATTAGCAGAAGTACTACCAGAGTTAAAAGCAAAAATAGAAGAGCTATCCGATGAAATCGTTGAGAGTTGCGAGATACAAATTAAGTATGCAGGCTATATCAAACGAGAAAAAATGGAGGCCGCCAAATTGCAACGCTTAGACCAAATACGCATACCCGATAATTTTAATTTTAACGACGTGCAGAGCTTGAGCACAGAAGCCAGACAGAAGTTGAGCCGTATCAGACCAAAGTCTATCGGCGAGGCGCAACGCATACCCGGCGTAAGTCCAAACGATGTAAGCGTACTGCTGGTTTTGATGGGTAGATAAGCAATTTTTAGTTTACAAAGTAAACTAACTTATTATGTTCCACGTGAAACAAATCAATAAATTATAAACACTCTATGAATGCGGAAGAAGTAAAAAACGCCATCCGAAACGTGCCTGATTTCCCAATTAAAGGCATACAGTTTAAGGACATTACTACTGCGCTTGACAAGCCGGATTGTTTAAAATGGATGCGGGATGAGATTGTGAGAAGGCATAAGGATCTGGGCATAACACAAGTGGTGGGTATTGAAAGTCGTGGTTTTATATTGGCACCAGCGGTGGCTATTGAGGTGGGCGCGGGGTTTGTGCCAATCCGTAAGCATAACAAGTTACCCGCCGAAACGGTATCTGTAACCTATGCGAAAGAATACGGGGATGATACCATCCAGATTCACAAAGATGCACTGACGCCAGATGATGTTGTGCTGATACATGATGATATCCTGGCCACAGGTGGTTCAATGGAGGCAGCTATCAAGTTGGTGGAGAAACTGGGTGTAAAGAAGATTTATGTCAATTGTATTATAGAACTGGAAGGACTGCACGGGCGAGAATATCTGGAAGGTAAAGCAGAACGTATTGATTGCTTGTTCGGGATTGAAGTAGATGAATAATGCCGACAAAAGATAATCATATTGCTCTATTGCTGAAACGCATTCCGGAAGGACCGGGAGTGTATCAGTACTTCGACAAGGAAGGGCAGATTATCTATGTGGGTAAAGCAAAAAACTTGCATAGGCGAGTGAACAGCTATTTCAATAAAGATCATCAATCATCCAAAACGCGTCAACTGGTATCCCATATTGCGGATATCCGATATGTAGTAGTAGAGAGTGAGCAAGATGCATTTCTGCTGGAGAACAATCTGATTAAGCAATACCAGCCAAGGTATAACATTCTCCTGAAAGACGGGAAGAGTTATCCGAGCATCTGTATTACTAAAGAGGCTTTCCCGAGGATATTCAAAACAAGGACTATTAACAAAAAGTCCGGTGAGTACTACGGACCTTATAGTTTTGGAAATACAGTTGAGATGGTGCTGGAGTTGATCCACAAACTCTATCCGATCCGAACATGCAATATACCAATATCCGCCGATTCCATCGAGAAAAAGAAGATGCGGGTGTGTCTAAAGTATCACCTCAAGAATTGCTGCGGCATTTGTGAAGGCAAAGGACAAGCTGAATATCAAGAGTGGATTAACCAAGCGCGGAAATTGATTAAGGGTGATGCACATGAGATAGGTAAGCAACTGGAGGAAGAGATGATGCACAAAGCGGTGGAGATGAAGTACGAGGAAGCTGCCGATTTGAAGCACAAGATTGAGTTACTGGAACAATTCAAAAGCAAGACAATTATCACGAATTCATCGGCAAAAGATGTGGATGCCTTCGGCTATGATGAGCAAGAAGATAAAGTATATATATCCATGCTGCATGTACACGGCGGGTGTATAGTACAAGGACAGACGATTGAGTATCGCCGTAAGATGGAAGAAGAGAAAGAGGAGTTGCTGGCGATGGGAATGATGGAATTAAGAGAGAGGTTGGAGAGCAGGACGCAAGACGTAATTGTTCCGTTCATTCCGGATGTTTTTGATGAAAACATTCATGTGCATATTGCCGTGAGCGGAGATAAAAAGAAGCTATTGGATTTGGCAATGCAGAATGTGCGGCAATACAAATTAGACCGATTAAAACAAGAAGACAAACTTAATCCCGAGCAACGAGGAGTGAGGATACTGACGGAGTTGCAAAAGATGATGGGTTTAGAGACCTTGCCCAAATGGATTGATTGTTTCGATAACTCAAATATACAAGGCAAGAACGCCGTTGCCGGTTGCGTGGTTTACCGAATGGCGAAACCGAGCAAGGGTGATTATAAGAAATTTGAGATTAAGACTGTTGAAGGTGCAGATGACTATGCAAGCATGCGTGAAGTGGTACGAAGAAGGTATCAACATTTGCTCGATGAAAACGGACAAATGCCGGATTTGATTATCGCGGATGGAGGATTAGGCCAGATGCATGCTATTCGCGAAGCAGTAGAAGATCAGTTGGGATTGCAGATACCAATTGCGGGATTGAAGAAAAATGACAAACACCGGACACAAACTTTGCTGTTTGGTTTTCCGCCGAAAGAGATCTCGATGCCCGTAACGAGTGAAGTGTTCCGATTATTGACGAACATACAGGATGAAGTGCATAGATTTGCGATAAATTACCATAAAAAGAAACGTTCAAAAGCGCAGATTCACAGTCAACTTGATGATTTACAGGGAGTTGGCGAAACTACAAAGCAAAAAATACTGACTCATTTCGGTTCCGTGAAACGCGCTAGAAGTGCAAGTAAAGAAGAAATGCTTGAATTGCTCGGAAAGTCCAGAGGATCAGCAGTTTACGAGCAATTAAAGGCGAAAATAAGTCTCTGAGAATTGAATAAAAAGCAAGAACATGACTACTTATACGCTCAAAATAGACGAAAAATCAAACCTTTTGTTGCTCAACGAGAAAAATGAGACAGTGAGTGCGTTGGAGTTATTGAAGACATGCGAGCCTCACCGTGTATTTGCGTTCGATGGACAAATGGGTGCCGGCAAAACGACGTTCATCAAAAAGTTAGTGGAAGAGATGGGTTCGATGGATATCGTAAACAGTCCGACGTTTGCGATTGTGAATGTGTATGACGTGGAACAACCTTATCGAGGTGAAGTGTTTCATTTCGATTGCTACCGACTGAAAGATATCCGCGAGGCGATAGATTTCGGAGCAGAAGAATATTTGTACTCGGGGAACTACTGTTTCATCGAGTGGCCGGAGAAGATTGAAAGCCTACTGCCTGAAGATACAATATGGATAAAAATCGAACCGCAAGAAAACGGGGAGAGAAAATTGGTAATTGATAATTAGTAACCGGAATATGATAGAAGTAAAAGACATATGGAAGTCTTTCGGCGAACTGGAAGTACTGAAAGGCGTGAATTTGAAAGTGGCGAAAGGCGAGATTGTAGCCATCGTAGGCAAGAGTGGTGCAGGTAAAACTACCCTACTTCAGATCATCGGTACATTGGACCGACCAACCAAAGGACAAGTGGTGATTGACGGAACGGATGTATTTGCGATGAAAGACCGCGAGTTAGCTGCGTTTCGCAACAAACATATCGGATTTATCTTCCAGTTCCATCAGTTACTGCCGGAGTTTACGGCACTTGAGAACGTGTGCATCCCAGCGATGATTGCCCGTGAGAAAGAGGGCGAGTATATGGCACGGGCAAAAAAATTGCTGAAGGATTTAGGTTTAGGCGACAGATTGAATCACAAACCAAATGAATTGTCCGGTGGTGAGAAACAGCGCGTAGCAGCTGCGCGGGCACTGATGATGAGTCCGGATATTATTTTGGCTGATGAACCGACGGGTAGTCTGGACGAAAAGAATAAGAAAGAATTAAGCGAATTATTATTGCAATTGCGCAAAGAGTACGGACAAACGATATTGCTGGTGACGCATGACAAAGAGTTGGCAGCGATGGCGGATCGCGTGATTGAGATTGTGGACGGAGTGATAAAATGAAAAAAATTCTATACATAGCAGCGTGCGTTTTGACACTTACCGCGTGCCATAAAGGACGGACATATTTTCCGAAAGATCTGGAGTCGCAGCAGATTGAATTGGTGCGGTTTGACAATGATTTAATGAATGTTCATAGCACTACCGTGGCACAAGATATCCGTGTATTGTATGACAAATATCCGGTTTTTATGCCGCTATGGGTGGAAGATATCTTGGGTATTCCTGCTGCAGATACAGCATATCTGGAAGAAGCATTACCGGAGTTTTTGAATGACACGGTGTACGGATTCAAACAAACCAACGCACGAGAACAGGAGTTGTTTGCGGATGTGAGCGATTTGGAGAAGTCGTTGAGTAAGGCTTTTGCGCGCGTCAGTTACTTATGGCCGGAAACGGAAGTGCCAACGATATATTTGTTCATTTCCGGTTTTCAGATGCCCATCTATTTCGGCGATGAGTTGGTGGGAATAGGAGCGGACATGTATTTGGGTAGCGATTATGAGTACTACAACCGCGTTGTATATGAATATCAGAAGGTTACGATGCGCAAAGAGTGTATTCCCGTGGACGTAATAAGTGCATTATTATTCCGAACTATACCTTACACGAGCATCAAGAGTCGGTTGCTTGATCAGATGCTTTATCGCGGAAAAGTGATGTATCTAACGTCACAAATCTTCGATGAATTGCCGGGCTATGAAGTGATGGGTTGGACAAAAGAACAATGGGCTTGGTGCGTTAAGAACGAACGGGCTATCTGGCATCTGGTAATGGATAAACGGGATCTTTTTAAGACAGAGAGTCTGGTGTTGACAGGCTATCTGAATGACGGGCCATTCACATCGGAAGTATCGCAAGACGCGCCCGGAAGGCTGGGGATTTGGCTCGGCTGGCGGATAGCAGAGAGTTATATGGAGCATAACGAGAATGTCACCCTGCAAGAGTTGATGACAGAGGGAGACGCACAGAAGATATTGGAAGAGAGTTTCTACAAGCCGTAGCGAATGACAAAGGACGAAAAATATAAAGCCCTCTTTCCGCAGATTGAATCTCTTGTAAGCGGAGAGCAGGATATGATAGCCAAAATGGCCAACGTAGCTGCAGCCTTACATGAAGCCTTTGGTTTTTGGTGGACCGGATTTTATCGCGTAGAAGGAGAGAAACTGGTGTTGGGACCATTTCAAGGACCGATAGCATGCACACGTATTCCTTTCGGTCGTGGTGTTTGCGGTACTGCCTGGAAACAAGCGCAGACCATTATTGTGCCCAACGTGCATGAGTTTGCCGGACATATCGCTTGCTCGACTGCCTCTAATAGCGAAATAGTAGTTCCTATCTTTCGAAATAAGCAAATAATAGCGGTTCTCGACATCGACAGTGTTGATTATGGAACATTCGACGAGACGGACAAACAATGGTTGGAAAAGATTACACAAATTATTTAACAGATAATGAATAGACAGGATTTTCCGATATTAAAAGAGCAAGTACACGGGCGAGAGTTGGTGTATTTGGACAATGCAGCAACAAGTCAGAAGTCTCAGCAGGTATTGGATGCTATTGTAGAGGCATATACAAAATGGAACAGCAATATCCATCGCGGCGTGCATCATCTGAGTCAGGTGGCGACGATGAAGCATGAGGAGGCGCGTAAGGCTGTGGCGGCGTTTATCAACGCGCGGGAAGCGGAAGAGATTGTGTTCACAAAAGGTACGACGGATGCTATCAACGCGCTGGCATTTAGTTTGGGTGAGATCAAAGATGAGAGGTTAGAGATTAGGGAAGGGGATGAGATTATTGTGAGCGGTGTGGAGCATCACTCGAATATCGTACCATGGCAGATGCTCTGTGAGCGCAAGAAAGCGGTGTTGCGGCATATTCCGTTGCGCGAAGATCTGACGCTGGATCTGGAGGCATTTAAGGGCATGCTGAGTGCCAAAACAAAGCTGGTAAGTGTTGCGCATGTGAGCAATGTGTTGGGTACGATTCAGCCGGTTGAAGAGATTATCCGTTTGGCGCACGAAAAAGGCGTGCCGGTTTGTATTGACGGTGCTCAGAGTGTACCGCATATGAAAGTGGATGTGCAGGCATTGGATTGCGATTTTCTCGCTTTTTCGGGACATAAGATGTACGGCCCGACGGGTATTGGCGTGTTGTACGGTAAGCGCGAATGGCTTGATAAGTTGCCTCCACATGAAGGTGGCGGCGAGATGATCAAACATGTGCGTTGGAGCGGAACGACGTATAATGATTTGCCATATAAGTTTGAAGCCGGTACGCCGAATTTTGTAGGAAGTTATGCTCTGCATAAAGCAATTGAATATATGCAAACCGTCGGTTTGGATGCGATTGAGAAACATGAGCGCGAGCTGACGGAATACTGTGAAAAACAGTTAGTTGATGCTGGGTGTACAGTATATGCCGCAGGTCAGCCGAAAGCAGGTGTGATCAGTTTCAATCTGGGTTCTATTCATCCGTTTGATATTGGGACGTTGTTAGATCAGCAAGGTGTGGAGGTGCGTACAGGACACCATTGTGCAGAGCCACTTATTGATGAAATGGGCGTACCCGGAACAGTACGTGTTTCGTTCGGGTTGTATAATGATAAGAGTGATGTAAATGCGTTTATTGCGGCGCTACGGAAAACAATAGAAATGTTAACCCTATAATGAAACGGTTTCTCCTCTTTTTGGTTATTTGTTTTTTGGGCATACCCATTAGCGGGCAAAACCTACCGGACCTATCGAATAAACATCATATAGAGTTTTTCGTGGGTGAACCATTATCCACCTTGTGGGGTGTGAATTTGGCGTATTATGGTCATACCAAAGGACAGTCCTATTTTTACGAATGGGCGGATTCCCGTCGTCCTTTCATTGATTTAGGAAGATCCGGATATGAAGATAGTTGGTTTACCCCTTCCTTTTCTTTGGGTTATTATTATCAAATACTCCCCTGGTTGGAAATAGGAGGAGAATTATCTACTTTATTAACTTGCACAACAGAAAATAATTTTTCTGACCACCGCGCCTATGCTTATTTTCTAACATCCAACTTGCATATAAGCACAGGAGCTCGATTTGTTTACTATCACAAGAAGATAACAGATTTATATTCAGGATTAGCCTTCGGCTTAAGTTGTAGATTTTATGCCACAGAAACTACTCCCTTATTAGGATCCTCTTTCTGGTTGACTTGGCAAGTCACCGCGTTAGGAGTGCGGTTTGGCAAACAAGTATATGGAAATATAGAACTTGGGTATGGATATAAGGGTTTGCTATCTGCCGGTATTGGATACCGTTTTTAACATCTGAACTGTGAATACTACAACTCACATACTACATATCCTTATACTCTGTTTTATCGGAATAAATGCCTATGCCCAATCCATACGCGTGGTGAGTTATAACGTGGAGAATCTTTTTTATCCGAAGCATGATAGTGTGGCGGTAGATAGTGTGTGGATAGAGAAGGATGATATCGAATGGACGCCTGAAGGGGAGCGGCGTTGGAGTTATACGCGATACTATAAAAAAGTGGATAATATCGCGCGTGTGTTAACGAATATCGGCGGATGGGAAGGCGTGGATGCGATTGGTTTACAGGAAGTTGAGAATGCCAAATGTGTAAAACGCTTGTGTTATACTTTGCGCAAGAACGAGTATGATTTTGTGCATTATGAGAGTCCGGATAAGCGAGGAATAGATGTGGCGTTTATCTATAAAAAAGCACGGATTGATACGATTCGCACGAGGTGTTTGACGGTAGATATAGCACCGGAGACGACGCGTGATATTCTCTATGTCTGCGCGCAAACGGACAAACTGGATACGGTTCATTTCTTTGTTTGCCACATGCCGAGTCAACGTGGCGGCGCGGCGGAGAGTGAATGGAAACGCAGGGCGGCAAAAAGCGTTTTGCAACAAGCGGTAGATTCCATTTTGAGCGTGCAACCGGAAGCCGAAATCATCGTTATGGGCGATATGAACAGTGCTCCGAAAGAGGATTTGAAAGGACTGAAAAACAGGATGTTAGAATTCAGTAAACGCGGTATCGGAACTCATAAATACCATGGTCAATGGACTTGTTTGGATCAGTTCTATACTTCAGCAACATTAGATAGTATTTCCGATGTGCAGATCTATGAAGCCGAGTGGATTCAGGAAACGGATGAGAAATACTTAGGGTTGCGTCCTAAGCGCACATACAACGGTTTTCGGTATCAGAATGGATTTTCGGACCACTTCCCGATAGTTTTGAAAATAAACATGAAAGATTAGCTCATCGCTAACATTCTTTCTATAGAAGAGACGGCTTTCGCGGCGGTCTCTTTTTTTACCTGCATTTCCGGACTCTCGTTAAGAAGACAGCTATACACTTTTTCCAGTGTATTCATGCGCATATACTCGCATTCATTACAACTACAACCCACACCTTCCGTTACCTCCGGTGGAACCGGAATAAACTCCTTATCCGGATTAGCGCGACGCATCTCAAACAATATACCCGATTCTGTGGCAATTATAAAGCGTTTGGCGGGCGATTTGATAGTATGCTCGAGCAGAGCCTTAGTAGAACCTATTACGTCGCTCAGAGCGAGAATTGGCGCCTTACATTCCGGATGAGCAAGTACTTCTACGCCCGGATTTTCTTTTTTAAGTTGCAAAAGTGCTTCCAGCGAAAAACGGCTGTGCACATGACATGC
Organism: Paludibacteraceae bacterium; assembly: GCA_017649925.1. GTDB lineage: Bacteria > Bacteroidota > Bacteroidia > Bacteroidales > Paludibacteraceae > Colicola. Next base: position 51,938 of record JAGCFX010000034.1, read on the forward strand.
GCCATTCCAAAGCAACATTTTACGGCCGGTAACGGAATTGATATAAGAACCGAGATTATAATCCGGTCCGAAGATTATCTTGGCATCCGCAGGTAATTGGTCTATAATTTTCTTGGCGTTAGAAGAAGTAACCACTATATCCGTCTGCGCTTTTACATCCGCGGAAGTATTTACGTAACTAACTACCATATGATCCGGATGTTGCGCTTTAAATGCCGCTAAATCTTCCGCCTTACAGCTATCCGCAAGTGAACAACCGGCATTCATATCGGGAACAAGCACTTTCTTATCCGGACAAAGGATTTTCATCGTCTCGCCCATAAAATGCACGCCACACATTACCAATATATCTGCCTGTACACGCGTAGCCTGTTGCGCAAGCGCGAGACTATCCCCTATAAAATCAGCTATCTCCTGAATTTCCGGACGAGTATAGTAATGCGCAAAAATTACTGCATTCTTCTCGCGGGCTAACTTTTTAATTTTATCTATATATTCTTTTTCTTTTAAATCCATATGATAGTTATAGGGTGTTGATAATGTTGATAACTTCTGTAACCGGTTGATTTTTGCTTTTTTATAGCGGATATTTTTTGTTAACCTATTTCAAATTGTTTTGAAAAATGTAATGTGGAACAAGTTTTCAAGGTGTGAAACCATCCGTTGTTAACAATATGTTTATAACCACTTTTTAAGTCTGAATATCAGTAATATAAGTACTACCGACATAACCATCAAACCGAGGGCAAAAGCATAACCGTACTGCCAGTGCAGTTCCGGCATAAAGTCAAAGTTCATTCCATACAAACTACCAATCAGCGTAGGCGGCAGGAAGATAATGTTGATGACCGTGAATATCTTGATTATCTTGTTCTGTTCGATGTTTACCAAACCGAGGAAAGTATCCTGGAGGTAGTCCAGACGATCAAAACCGAACTTCGTATAATCGAAAAGTGAGTTGATATCCTTGATAATCATTGTCAAGCGCGGATTGAGTTCTTCTGGAATAAAATCGCACTTCAGCAGGTTGCTTATCACGCGCTGCTTATCCATGATGTTCTGACGGATGATAGTCACTTTTTCTTGCAAGTCCTTGATTTGTACGAGCAAATCTTCATCCACATGATCGGACTCGGCGTTAATCTGTTGGGAGAGTTCGGTAATCAAATCCGTGGTATCCTCAATCAAGTCGGCATCCTTTTCCACTCGCGTTTCCATCAGCGCTACCAACACATGAAAACCCGTCGGGAAATTGCGGGTGTTGACGAATAGTTTTTTGAATGTCTCGTTGAATGTTTCCAGTTCGTTGTCGCGGATGGAAACGAGAATTCCGTTCTTGAGAATAAAATTCACAGGCTCCGTCTCAAAGTTGGATTTCAGGAAGTTAGAGTTCGCTACGATTGAATCGTCCGTTTGGATATAACGGCTGGAGAACTCAATCTCTTCCATTTCCTCATCTTCCTGAATATCGATTTTCAGGAATCCCTCGAGTGTATCCTCCGTTTTATCAGATACATCGAGCAGGTCAATCCAGATGATATCTTTCTTGTCCAGTTCTTTGAGTGCGGAGATAGAACGCGCTACTTTGATCTTCTCCTTATCTTTGTAAAATATCTTGATTTCAGACATGGCTTTTTTCAATTAAATTGGTTAGTTCAATGAATTGTTCAACTGTCAGCTGTTCGGGGCGCATTGTAAATATATTCTCTTCCAAGACGGGATTACCCTTTCCTACCAGCTGTTGAAGAGAATTGCGCATCTGTTTTCGTCGCTGGTTAAAAGCGGTCTTGACCACTGTTTTGAACAGCACTTCGTCGCAATCCAATCGTCGTCGTTTGTTACGCGTCATGCGAATGACAGCCGATTTGACTTTAGGCGGCGGATTGAAGACGTATTCATCTACCGTAAATAGATACTCTATATCATAATAGGCTTGCAAAAGCACACTTAAAATACCATATGCTTTCTTCCCGGGCTTGGATGCCAACCGCTCCGCTACTTCTTTCTGAATCATGCCCGAGCAAACAGGAATACGGTCTTTGTATTCCAACACTTTGAAGAAAATCTGCGAAGAGATGTTGTACGGATAATTGCCGATAATATTGAATTCGCCTTCCGGAACGATGGAGTTAAGATCAATCTTCAGGAAATCGCCTTCCACCAGATCCAACTCCGGATACCAGTCACGCAGATAAGCCACGGACTCGCGGTCAAGTTCAATGGCCGTGAGGTTGATATTCGGATTTTTAAGTAGAAATTGAGTAAGAACACCCATACCCGGTCCGATTTCTATTGTTCGGCCCGAGCTTATGGTCTCAGCAATCTTCTGGGCGACGTTCAGGTCCGTCAAGAAGTGCTGCCCCAGAAATTTCTTGGCATGTACTTGTTGCATTGTCCGCGTGATAATCGTCCATAAATTGTGTTAATTTAGTTAAACTTCTCCCCAACCATTACCGGTACCGGGAACCCGTCTGGGCTTTTGCGGCTGCAAAAGTACTGCTTTTTTTTGATATACACAAGTATTTTAAAGAAAAAATGCATTTTTCTTTGCATAATTGGATTTTTTGTTGTAATTTTGCACCCGCAAAGGTTTGACAACTATGTCACACGAACTGAAGATACAGAAATTTGATGACAAACAAGTACGCATTGTTTGGGATGACGAGGAGCAGAAATACTACTTCTCCGTTACGGATGTTGTCGGAGTGTTAACCGACCAACCCGATGCGCGCGGCGCAAGTACCTATTGGGCCGTACTCAAGAAACGCCTGAAAGAAGAAGGCGCAAATGAGTTGATTACAAATTGTAAGCAACTGAAATTACCTGCAGCAGACGGGAAGAAATACGCTACGGATGTGGCTGATACAGAGCAACTTCTGCGTATTATACAGTCTATTCCATCTAAGAAAGCAGAACCGTTAAAACAATGGTTGGCGCAAGTAGGTAGCGCGCGTTTGGACCAATTGCAAGATCCGGAGCTGTCTATACAACAAGCCATTAATGACTACCGCCGTTTGGGTTATGGAGAGAATTGGATTAACCAGCGTGTGAAGTCCATCGAAACCCGTAAGGAATTAACGGATGAGTGGAAGCGCGGAGGCATGCAAGAAGGACGCGATTTTGCGCTTTTGACGGATATTATTACCAAGGCATGGAGCGGCAAGACAACCGGAGAGTATAAGAAATTCAAAGGCTTAAAGAAAGAGAACCTTCGCGACAATATGACCAATTTGGAGTTAGCGCTTAATACCTTAGCGGAAGCTGCTACCACAGAGTTCTCGAAGCAATATAACCCGAAGGGCGTTGAGGCGAATAAAAAAGTGGCAAGAAAAGGCGGAGATGCCGCACGCGCAGCGCGTGAGAATATAGAAAAAGGTCTTGGACGCAGTATTATGTCGCCCAACAAAGCATCTGATTACATTAAACCGATAGAAGAAGCCAAAAGTCAGGAATTGCCTTTTGACAACGAGGATAAATAAAATACCGCTGCCGCCGCCGGCATAAAAACCGGTCACTGGGCTCAACAGTGTAAAAAAGTGAGTACATAGGCGCAAGTGAGCGCCAAAAGATAGCGTAATAAGCCAAACTTGATTGTTTGAAAACTGGACACTTTCAACAATTTATTCTTCAAGTTACGGTTTATGCACGATCACGTATATGCGTGAGTTTTCCGTGCGTAAATTTGAAGAATAAAGGTAGTCCAGAACCTCAAACAATCAAATGAAGCGAGCGTAAAGCCCACGCTTTTTGTTTGTATATTTATGCGCGGAAAACATATTGACACGGCGAATCCTCCTGCCAATAGTCAAAATGGAGGTAAATAAAAATCAAATAATTATGGACACAGAATTATTAAAGGGAATTTTGCGAGAGTTGCAAACGACAAACATCATGTTGCAAAGGTTTTTAACAAATGCAAATGAGTCTACAGAAGATGCAGTACATAAGTATATCGCATCTATAGATAATAATGTAGATTCAATTGCTCACGACCTGAATATATTAAAGAATAAAAAATCCTAAATAGGTAATTAAATTGATTAACAAACATTTAAATTTATTAAAACAATGAAAACAAAAATTTTTACTTTACTATTTGCCGTAATGACAGGTATAGGAAGTATGTCTGCCATGACTATAATTGGAACAGGAGGCTCCTGCGGCGAAAATCTAAAATGGTATTATACGAAAACCGATGGTGTGCTCACTATTTCTGGAGCAGGTAACATGGATGATTATACTACATCATCCAACGACGGCGCTGCTCCTTGGCATTATTATAAAAAAGATATTAAAACCCTGATAATTGGCGATAGCGTCACAAGCATTGGAAAATATGCTTTTTTAGGTTGCAGTAGTTTAACATCTGTGCCTATTCCCAATAGCATCACAAGTTTTGGACAAGGATCGTTCTCTTATTGCACAAGTTTGGCTTCTATCACTATTCCAAGCAAAGTCACAACTATTGGGGGAGATGCTTTCGAAAATTGCACAAGTTTGAGCTCAGTAACGATTAATTCAGATGTCATAATGAGCAAAAGTTTCGCGGTTGGCGGTAATATGGATAAAATATTTGGAAAGCAAGTTACAGAATATATAATAGGAGATAGCGTAAAAAGCATTGGAGAATACGCATTTTATTATTGCGAGAAATTGACCTCTGTAACTATTGGCAATAGTGTTACAAGTATTGGAGAGGATGCATTCGGACATTGTACAGGTCTGACCGCCATTGAAATTCCAAACAGCGTTACAAGTATTGGAGATTATGCTTTCGAAGATTGCCCAAGGTTAACTTCTGTCGTTATCCCTAATAATGTCACAAATATTGGAGAGGCTGCATTCGCATATTGTACAAGTCTGACTGCTATTAACGTAGCAGCAAATAATCTAAATTATTGTTCGGTAGATGGAGTGTTGTTTAATAAAGGAAAAACGGAGCTGATACAATGTCCTGCTCGTAAAACTGGTGACTACGTCATTCCTGCAGGTGTTACTATTATTGGAAATGCAGCTTTTGATTATTGTACAGATTTAACCTCTATTACTATTCCCAATAGCGTCACAAGCATTGGAGATTATGCTTTCAAAAGGTGCGAAGGTTTGACTTCTATTTTATGTTTAGCAACAATGCCACCTCAGCTGGGTGGTGAGGACGCGTTGTTAGATATTATTGTAAATCCAGCTTCTCTTTATGTTCCAATAGGAAGCATCCCTTTATATAAGTCTGCGGATTATTGGAAGTTGTTTAAAAATATTCTACCTATTCCTGGCGCAGAAGCGATAACAACATCTGGAGCATCTGCCACTCCATCAGATGAAAACAGTGTGATTATCGAATGGCCGGCCATTGATAATGCTACTGCGTATTTTATAAATATTAAGAAAAATAGCGAAATGGTTTACGAACTTGAATTCGATGGAGATGGACGTTTACAATCTAATGGCTCGTATATGCCTTCCCGTAACGGAGGTAATCGCCATATTTCTGCTGCGATGCAGACAACTAATGGGTGGAAATATACCATCAATGGTTTAGAGTCTGGTGTTACCTATACCTATGTAGTAACGGCAAAGAAATCCGATGCTTCTGTGCTTTATACAAAGACTATCACGTTCTCTATCGGTGGATCCGTTACCCCAGAGTCTAATGCTATTACGGTGCGTCTTGACCCGACCAGCGCAACTCAGTGGAACAAAGTTTATCTTTATGCTTGGATTGGATCCGGAGACGATGCGACAATATTATGTGGCTATTGGCCGGGCACGCAAGTTAGCAAA
>JAGCFX010000035.1 GCA_017649925.1 Paludibacteraceae bacterium
GTCTATGCACCGATGGACATTAAAGCCGCTGAGGCTTTGGCGCAAAAGGCAGGTGTGACACCGGCAGGCGCAACCCTCGCGGCGGTCTTCTATACCCTCGCGCGCTTTGCCAATGCAGATGATTTATGTATAACGACCATCTCCAACGGACGTAGTAACCTCAAGATGGCGAATACCATCGGTATGATGGTCAATACACTTGCGCTGAGCAGTAAGATAAGTGACCAGACCGTTGAGGCTTTCATCCATGAGACCGGTGAGCATTTTGAGCAGACGCTGGCACATGAGAACTACCCGTTTGCGCAGATCGCCGCGGATTACGACCTGACGGCTGAGATCATGTTTGCTTACCAACTCGGTGTGCTCTCTGAATATAAAGTCAACGGTCAATCGATTGCGACGGAGAACATGGAACTGAACGTGCCAAAGTTCAAGATTGCATTCTATATTGTTGAAGTGAACGGTCAACCGAGTGTGGCGATCGAGTACGACAATGGTCGGTATAGTCGCGAGATGATGCAGTCGTTGGCGCAGTCGGTCAGCAATGCCGTGAGTGCTTTTGCAGCACAGCCGACAGCCGCTTTGCGTTCCATCTCCCTCATGGACGAGAACCAGACGAAACTGCTCGACAGCTTCAACGAAACTACGGTACCGTACGACAACACACAGACCGTTCTCTCGCTATTCAAAGCGCAGGCAGCCAAGACTCCGGATGCCCTGGCGCTCATCTATTGCGACAAACGCTTCACGTATCGTGAGGTGGATGAGATCTCCGACCGCATTGCCGCAGGTCTGCACCCGACGACAAACGTCATTGCCATAAAGGTGCAGCGCAGCGAATGGATGGTATTAGGTGCGTTGTCTGTCCTCAAAACAGGCTGTCCGTACTTGCCGCTCGACCCCTCTTATCCCGAAGAGCGGCTGAGTTACATGCAGCAAGATGCGAATAGTTGCATGCTGCTGACGGAGAAAGAGTTTGAGGAACTATCGAAGTCACCCATCACCAAATACCAATCACCAACTATCAAGCCCTCCGACCTCTTTATCCTGCTTTATACATCCGGTTCGACAGGTGTACCGAAAGGTGTGATGCTGGAACACGGAAACCTTGTGGCGTTCAGTCACTGGTACCAGCGTTATTACGACCTGCATGAAGGATATAAGGTAGCGGCATACGCAAGTTTCGGTTTCGATGCGTGTATGATGGACCTGTACCCGGCTCTGACTTGCGGTGCGGCCGTTTATATCGTACCGGAAGATTTGCGCCTGAACTTGCCTGAACTTGGTCGGGCTTTTGACGTAGAAGGCATCACGCATTCATTCATGACGACGCAGATAGGTTATCAGTTTGCTACAAACGTCGAGTGCCATTCGCTGCAACATCTTTCTGTGGGCGGTGAAGCGCTCTCTGCCCTCAATCCGCCGACGAACTACAAGATGTACAACGGCTATGGTCCGACGGAGTGTACGATCTTCACAACAACCTATCTGTTGCGTGAATATGAACAACATATCCCGATTGGTAAACCGCTGGATAACTTACAACTGTTCATCATGGATACCAATGGTCAACGTCTGCCGCTCGGCGCGACGGGTGAGTTGTGGGTAAGCGGACCGCAAGTGAGTCGCGGTTACCTGAACTTGCCGGAGAAGACAGCCGAGACTTTTGTTGGATGGAACGGTAAACGCTGTTACCGCACCGGTGATATCGTCCGTTATCTACCCGATGGTAATATTCAGTTCGTGGGACGTAAAGACGGACAGGTCAAGATTCGCGGTTTCCGTATCGAACTCAAAGAGGTAGAAGCCGTCATCCGTCAGTTTGAAGGCATCAAGGATGCTACGGTACAGGCGTTCGACTATCCGAACGGAGGTAAATTCATAGCCGCGTATGTTGTAAGCGATCAGCAGATCGATGTGCAGGCGCTGAATGCCTTCATTCGTGAACGCAAACCGCCTTATATGGTACCGGCAGCAACGATGCAGATTGATGTGATCCCGTTGAACCAAAACCAGAAAGTGAACAAACGTGCCCTGCCTGCACCTAAGATTCAGGCGGACGACCATGACTATGTAGCGCCTGCCAACGACACCGAGAAACTTTTTGCGGACATTTTTGCGTCCGTTCTCTCGCTCGACAAAGTAGGAGCAACGGATAACTTCTTCGAGTTAGGCGGCACTTCGCTGATGGTGACCCGCGTCATCATCGAGGCCGACAAAGCCGGTAAGCATATTGCATATGCTGACCTCTTTGCCCACACCACGCCGCGTGAGTTAGCCATTTTGGTGGACGGTCAGGGTGCCGCTAACGAAGGGGAAACAGTAGACCGTGAGATTACAGAGTTTGATTACAATGCCATCAACGAACTGCTGCAAGCCAACAGCCTTGAGACCTTCAAGGCAGGAGAACGGCAACAATTGGGCAACGTCTTGCTTACCGGTGCAACGGGATACTTGGGCATTCACGTGCTCAAAGAACTCATCAACTCCGATGCTAAGACCATAACTTGCCTTGTGCGCGGTAAGACTCAGGAGGATGCCGAGCGCCGCGTTCGTAACTTGTTGTTCTATTATTTCAGTCGACGTTTCGATGAGCTCTTCGGCAAACGAATATTCGTCGTTCAAGGCGATGTGACGAGTGATTTCAATATTCAGTCGCAGATTGACACCGTCTTTAACTGCGCGGCTAACGTGAAACACTTCTCGAAGGGTACAGACATTGAGGATGTGAACATCGGCGGTGCACAGCGTTGTGTGGACTTCTGTTTGGCTACCGGTGCTGCACTTGTGCATGTATCTACCACTTCGACCGGTGGCGTTTGGATTGGCAATAACATGCCGGCACCGACACTCACTGAGCGCAATATATGGTTCGGACAGTACCTTGGTAACCAGTATATGCACTCCAAGTTCCTTGCCGACCGACTCATCCTTGATGCGGTCGCTACCAAGGGTCTGCAGGCGAAGATCATGCGTGTGGGTAACCTTGCGGCACGTAGTTATGATGGCGAGTTCCAAGTGAACTTCTCTACCAATAGTTACATGGGTCGAATCAAGATATTCAATATGCTCGGATGCTGCCCATATGATCAATATGATCAGCCAACCGAGTTCTCGCCAATTGACCAGACGGCCAAAGCCATCGTTCTGCTCGCTACAACACCGAAAGAGTGTACAGTCTTCCAGCCCTACAACACGCACACGCGCTTGCTAGGCAATGTGCTGCAAGTGCTCGATAAACTCGGCACGAAGATGCAGTTCGTTGAGCCCGAAGCCTTCGGTATGGCAATTCAGCAAGCGGCATTGGATCCGCAGAAAGCACCGTTGTTAACAACGATGCTCGCTTATCAGAACATCGCGCATGGTCAGCCAACGCAGATCGTGGATCGCAACAACGAGTACACCTCGCAAGTGTTGCTGCGACTCGGTTTCCAATGGACCGAACCAGACAACGAGTACATTGGTCGAATGCTTACTGCAATTTCGCAACTGGGTTTCTTTGATGTATAAAACAACAATCGCAATGAAAAGACTCTTAATGGCACTCCTGTGTGCCGCATGTATTACAAGTATGAATGCAAAGTCATTGGTGGCGTTTTTCTCCGCCACAGGTACCACTAAAGCCGCTGCAGAGCAGTTGGCCAAACAGCACAATGCCCGTCTATGGGAAATCGAACCCGCTGAGCCTTACACGGCAGCAGACCTCAACTGGCGTAATGACAAATCCCGTTCATCGCTTGAGATGAGCGACCCCGACGAGCGACCGGCTATCAAACGCTGCACGGATGTCACTCCGTATGATACCGTTTATGTCGGTTTCCCTATTTGGTGGGGAATATGCCCTCGTATCATCAACTCATGGCTCGATAATAACGTGCCGCAACTGGAGGGCAAGATACTCATTCCCTTTGCTACCAGCGGTTCCAGCGGCATTGCCGACGCTGAGGCGTACCTCAAAAAGACTTATCCGACGCTCAAGTGGCGCAAAGGCATGCTGATGAACAAACGATAATTAACAAAAAAGACACGTAATTCTTGCACATGTCAAAAAAAAGCAGTATCTTTGCAGCGGATTTTAATGCATAGAGCATGACAAAGTTAAGTGTTAACATCAACAAGGTGGCGACTCTGCGTAACGCGCGCGGAGGAAATCTGCCTGACGTTCAGCGATTTGCCGTCGATTGTGAATTGTTTGGTGCGCAGGGTATAACGGTACATCCGCGGCCTGACGAGCGCCATATCCGCAAGGAAGATGTGTATCAATTGAAGTCGATGGTAACGACGGAACTGAACGTGGAAGGCAATCCGACGGAAGATTTTTTGGCGTTGGTGATGGATATTCGTCCTACGCAAGTGACGTTGGTGCCGGATGACCCCAATCAGTTGACGTCTAATCACGGCTGGGACACGCGCCGTCATCTGGATTTTCTCAAAGGCGTAGTGAACCAGTTGCACTCTTATCGCATCCGCGTGAGTATTTTCGTTGACCCCGATCCTGTGATGGTGGAGTATGCGCTGCGCACGGGTGCTGACCGCGTGGAGCTCTATACAGGTCCTTATGCGGAGATGTTCCGCGACGACCCAAAACGGGCGATTGAGATATATCGTCCTGCGGCAGAGAAAGCCCATGAGCTGGGGCTTGGTATGAATGCCGGACATGACCTGAATCTCAAGAACCTTAAACCGTTTATCAAGGCATTCCCGTGGACGGCAGAGGTGTCTATCGGTCATGCGATTGTTTGCGATGCCTTGTATCTTGGCATTCAGGAAACGATTCAAGAATATTTAGATTTACTGAAATAATATGCTTTTACAAATTGACACTATCGCGCTCCAAGAGCCGATACTTGAAGAGACACAACAGTCTATTAACTTATGGGAAATGGCGCAATACGGCGGCTGGATCATGATTATACTCGCGATATTGCTTGCCGGTGCTTGTTATATCTTCATTGAGCGCCTCGTGGTCATCAAGCGTGCCACAAAAGAGGATAAGTCGTTCATGGACCGCATCCGCGATTATATTCATGACGGCAAGATTGATTCTGCCATCAATCTCTGCAAGCAGACAGACACTCCTTCTGCGCACCTGATTGAGAAAGGTATCACACGTATTGGTCGTCCGATGCAGGATGTGCAGGTGGCGGTGGAGAATGTGGGCAATCTGGAAGTTGGTCGTCTGGAGAAAGGACTGGTCATCATGGCTACTATTGCCGGCGGTGCACCAATGCTCGGTTTCTTGGGAACGGTGCTCGGTATGGTTCAGACCTTCTATAATATGGCGCAGACCTCCGGAGGCATCATTGAGATGAGCGCTCTCTCAACAGGTATGTATCAGGCGATGGTAACCACTATCGGCGGTCTTATCGTCGGTATTCTGGCCATGTTCGCGTACAACTATCTCGTGTCGCGTATTGACCGCGTGGTTCGTCTGCTCGAGAGCCGCACACTTGAATTTATGGACTTGCTCAATGAACCCGCGTAACAATCTCAAACCTTCAAACAATTTCAAACTTTCAAACAATGTCTTTGAAAAAACGCAATAGGGTAGAGGCAACGTTTGCAATGAGTTCGATGACGGACTTGGTGTTCTTGCTCCTTTTGTTCTTCGTCATGGCGAGCACGCTCTCTTCTCCTAACGATATCAAAATCAACCTACCTACCTCCCGCGCACAAAAAGCAACGCGCCCGCAGGTGGCTAAGGTGTCGATAGACAACCTCGGCAATTATTTCGTGGCATTGGGCAAAGAGAAACCTGTGGCTATCGATCCCGAGAGTCTGGAGAGTTATCTAAGTACTATTCAGGCATCCGATACAACGATGTATATTGCTCTGCATGCCGATGAAGACGTGCCGTATAAAGAGGTGGTGCGCGTGCTGGATATTGCCAACGAGCATCATATGAAATTGGTCGTAGCAACGAAACGGCAATAATCCTTGAGTCTTGAGTCAAAAGAGCAAACGACATATTATCGCAACCATCGGCACGATTATCTTCATGCTGCTTTTGTTCCTGTTGCTTTGGTTACTGCGTCTAAGTGCCGTAGTGCCGGAACAGGAAGAAGGTGTTGAGATAGAACTTGCTGAGATGGAGGATTTGGAGATTCCTTCTGCCAACGCATCGACTTATGCGGAGGAAGAGCAATCCGAAGCAGCGCCTGCTGCGCCTGCCTCGCCGGCAGAAGCGATTGCAACAGACCCGACGCCCGCCTCGCCGCCCGAACATATCATGTCTGAAGAAGAGACGCTGGCGCTTGAGCGTGCTCGCAAGGAAAAAGAAGAACGCGAAGCCGCTGAACGCGCGCGCAAACAGAAAGAAGCGGAAGCCATCGCCAAAGCCAATGCAATGGGTAACCTGTTCGGCAAGACCACCGGTACCAATACCACAGGAGACGGAACTACGCAAGGAAGCGGACAAAAAGGCAATCCTGTGGGGCACGGCTCGTCGGGCGGTAACTCGTGGAGTTTGACAGGACGAGGAATCAAAGGTACACTTCCACAGCCGTCCAATAACTTCAAACAGGAAGGTAAAGTTGTTGTGGAAATCCGTGTCAACGCTGCCGGACAAGTCATTAGCGCTTCCATCAAAGGCGGTGACGTATCGGACAAACAAACCCAGCAACTCGCTCTCGACGCGGCGCGAAAAGCCAAATTCACGGAGGGCGACCATGATCAGATCGGAACAATCACCTATATATTCAAGTTAAATTAACGGTTTAACGATTTAACAGTTTAACAATTTAACGTTTTTTATGAACTACTTGTTTTTAGACAATGGTTTCGAAGAAATCGAAGCAATCACTACTATCGACCTTCTCCGTCGCGCGAACATCGCGCTGACGACAGTCTCTGTCACCGGCAATCCGATGGTGCTCGGCGCACATAACATCGCTGTGGAGGCCGACGGACTGATTGAGCGAATTGACTTCTCCGATGCCGAGATGTTGATATTACCGGGCGGACAAACCAAACTGGGTGAGTGTTCCGCATTGTGCGAGTTGCTGCTTACGCATAACAAGGCCGACAAACCTATTGCCGCCATCTGTGCTGCGCCCGCTGTGCTCGGCAAACTCGGTATTCTCAAGGGCAAACAGGCAACCTGCTATCCGGGATTCCAGGATGCGTTGGGTGAGAGTTATGTAGGTGGCTTGGTCGTTGAGAGTAAGAATATCATCACTGCCAAAGGCCCAGGCCTGAGTGCTGACTTCGCATTCTGTATCATCGAGCACATCGCCGGCTCTGATGCCGCCGATGCCGTTTACGATGCCGCACAATACTAATTTTCGGATTACACAGAATGTTCTAAATTTCTAACGAGCTCTCATCGGAGGCATATCGCACTTTCATCGAGAGCACAATGTTCAATTTGTGGCGCAAAAAAAAGCAGGCTTCTTAGCGGAGGCCTGCTATTTTGTGAAGTTGGACGCTGAGACGCCAGAAAGGGTGGGAGAGGATGTAACGGACGGTGTCATCGAGATTATCATTACGATCATCTTCCCATGAATCGACATTCTCTATCAGCCAATCGCCCGTATATCGCAGAGGTTGTAACATCCAGTGCTCGGCTTCCAACTGCGTGCGCCAAACCTCAGGAGCATAAGTACCGGTAAAGACCACTTTCACTTCATTCACTCGCTTGAGCGCAAGTTTGGTGTTCTCCTTTGGCGAACAAGTAATCCAGTCAATGCCTTCCGGTAACGGACGAGTGCCGTTGGTCTCGATGCAGATGTAAAAACCTGCGGCATGCAAATCATCAATCAATGCTTTATCTACTTGCAGACTTGGTTCTCCGCCCGTCAGTACGCACATTTTCCGCCGCTCGTTAGGAACGTCATACAATTCTTTCATTTCCGCAACAATCTCTGCGGCTGTCATCTCCGTAAAGTCCTCAAAATCAGTGTCGCACCAGGGGCAGCGAAGATTACAGCCGCTAAAGCGGACAAACACAGCGGGAATACCGCTGTGCGCTCCTTCGCCTTGCAAAGTAAAGAATATTTCGTTAACTTTGTACAACCTTAATCCCTCTCGTAGATGGCTACATTTCCTTCGCTCTCTTGCACACTCACTTTATAGCAGTTCTCTACATGATCGCATATCCAGCGGGCGATATTCTCCGCCGAAGGATTGACGTCCAGCACATCGTTAATATACTTATGATCGAATGTGTCTTTGACTACTTTTTTGATGTGCGTGAAGTCCGTAACCATGCCGTCTTGATTCAACTCTTTGGCTTTGCAATATACCACGATGATCCAGTTATGCCCATGCAGATTTTCGCATTTGCTTTCGTACGACAGCATCAGGTTATGCGCTGCCGAGATCTCTATTCTTTTTTCTACGTAATACATACTAATTATCGTAAATAGTGGTGTCTTCAATGCCTGCGAGTTGAAGCGCTTCTTTGCGTTCGCGACAAGTACCGCAGACGCCGCAGTGGTGTTCACCGCCTTTGTAACAACTCCAGGTCTCCGAATAATCGATTCCCAGTTCTTTGCCTCGTTTGGCGATATCGGCTTTGGTGATGTTGGTATAGGGAGCAAAGATCTTTACACCGTTCCACGTGCCGGCTTGGATAGCATCGCTCATGGCGTTGACAAACTCAGGCCTGCAGTCCGGATAGATAGTGTGGTCGCCGCTATGGTTAGCCAACATCACGTATTGCAGTTTGTTATTCTCCGCAATACCCGCCGCGATGGAAAGCATGATGCCGTTACGGAAAGGCACAACGGTTGATTTCATGTTCTCATCGTCATAATTGCCTTCAGGAATAGCTTCCGCACCTTCGAGAAGCGAGGAACGGAAGAACTGCTTGATGAACGGCAAACGAATAATCATATGCGGAATATCCAAGCGCTCGCAATGCATTTTCGCGAAGTCAATCTCGCGGTCATTGTGATTACTGCCATAGTGAAAAGAAACCGCCATACCAATGCGGGACTTGTATTCATAAAGCATCGTAGTGGAGTCCAACCCACCCGAAAGAACAATCAGACTATCTCTCATATACTTTGCTAAACTGCTCCTTCAGTCGTTGTTCTTTTAACGCCTGGTGCTCTTTGTCCGCATAGTTGGCGAAAGGGTAGATACTGATTCCGCCGCGAGGCATAAACCAACCGGTGACCTCCAGATATTTTGGGTCCATGAGTTTCACGAGGTCTTTCATGATGATGTTCACGCAGTCCTCGTGGAAGTCGCCGTGGTTTCTAAACGAGAAAAGATAGAGCTTGAGACTCTTGCTCTCTACCATCCGTTCGCGCGGGATATAACTGATGTAGATGTGCCCAAAATCTGGCTGACCGGTTTTGGGACAAAGCGTCGTGAACTCCGGGCAGTTGAATGTAACCAGATACTCGTTTTCAGGATGTTTGTTCGGGAAAGTCTCCAACACGGCAGGATTATAGTTGTCGCTGTACTGCACGTGTTGGTTCCCTAGCAGGGTGACTCCCTGCAGTTCGTCATTTGTTCGCATGTCTGTTTTCAGTTTTTAATGAGAGGAAAAACAATAGCTCTCGGGTTTGTTATTTCGTTATCTTAAGCGTATTTCCGTTTTCTGTTACTACGATGTACATGCCGCGAGGCAGTTCCATCAGATAGATGTTCTCGTTCGTTGTCGCTACTTTCCGTCCGAAGATGTCATAGACATTCACCCATTCGCCCACATTATAGACTTCGTCTATTCCTTGTGATTTCTTGGCACGAATAACAACTTCATATACACGGCGATTGATATAATCCGTAACAACGTAATCAACCGGCATGTACAAACTATATTGGAAATCTACAGCCGTACCGGAAGCAGGTGTAACATGCGTCAATGGATCAACAACAGTTACTTTTGGAGCAACGGCTTTGAGATCAACTTCAGGATGCTGGTCCAAATCTATTTCCAAATCAACGCGATTGTTGTTTTGATCAATCTTGGCAACCAGACCATTGACGATGAAGCTTTCCATTTCCAAAGTGGGCAGTATGATAGAAGGCTGCTCGCTACTTAACAGATAATCAGCGATGGCTTTAATCAGTTTTTTGCCATCAGAAGACAATTTCTTACTGCTACTGGTTGACAACGGCATACAGATATATTTTTTGCCACCTCTTTCGCTTGCAGGAATCTCATGAATGATAGTCTGTAATTCGCCATCTTTGAAATAATCATCGATATTACGCGTGTAAGCCGTAGCCAAGCAGTATGACTCAGGATAGTCGTCAATATTGATAGGCATAACACCATTTTGCTCCAGTTTGTCAAAGATTTTTATCTTTGATCCTCTTTGCGCATTGAATCCGGCAAAGATAGGATGTTCCGGGTATTGAACATATATATACTGTCCGTTATTGGTAATGGTATCCAATGAACCATTATCCGGTTCTCCCCATCCGAGTCGTCCTTCTGCATAAGTAAATCCTTTGAGATTCAATACCGGAAGTTTTGCTTCTCCGCGTGCAATAGCCAATACTTCTTCATTATCTGCATTGACGTCCTCAGAGATAAGAATCCATTTGAACTTGCCGTATTGCTCTTCCGTGCGCAGTTTGCTGATAGCCGGACGCGGTTGGAGATTGACGTTTTTGCCTTTTAGATATTCATAAATACCATCTTTGTCATATCCGCGTTGCGGACTCTTGGTTTGATAGAGATAGAGAACCGGGTCTGCTCCCAAATCGCTGGGGAATACTTCTACATAACCGGTGATGACGGTAGAACTACCGTTGATGGTAATAGTATATTTATATTTACCCGCTGCTGCAGTAGTTGTACCTCCGATGACATATGTGTTGTTTCCTTTGTCATTTCCGGAAATACCTGCAGGTGCATTATTGTTCTGCCATGTGAGTGTTATACCGCTGGCGTCAATGGCATAATAGCGGAAACTGATCTCTTCCATCTCCTCATTTTGAAATGCATCTACGATGGTGTCAGAAGCCGCCTTGATTTCTGTGACGACTTTGAATTTACCACCGTCCACACGACTGGTTTCAACGCCATTCATGTAGGTTACAACGTTGAATTTGTATTCTCCGACAGGGCAGTTGGCAATACCGCCGAGAACGAGTGTATCTCCGATAGTAGAAGAGGCTGCTTTCTCAAGCGTTATGCCTGTTGCTTCTGCGCCGACCCATTCGAGCTTGGTTTCTCCTTTGTCATTGTATTTGGTGAAGTAATAAACGGATTTCGGAGCCTGGGTCTGGAGAATCACTTGAGTAGAATCATTTCCTTTCAGATATTTGATATGAGGAACTTGTGCTTCACGCAGTGAGAAACCATAAAACTCATTGTTGCTGGCTCCGATACCGCGAACTTCAATCACATGCTCGCCAGTGGAGATGTCATATCTACGGATAGTAGCAGCGTTGACCGGATTCTCGGGTTGGAGCACATCGTCAATATACACTTGGAAACGTTTGTTTTTAGAGGTTTCCTCGGAGATGGTTGTGCTATTATCCTTTCCATAGAAAGAGAACTGGTCAAATCCCTTGATATGCATTTTGTAGTATGCATTGTTGAGAAGTTTGTGTATGGCAGCTTCGCCAGCTTTAAACTCATCTTTAGCGCCTAATGAATAGTTGGATTTGGATGTGGAAGTTTTCATTTCAAACCATCCATCTTTCGCTTTGCAATTATAGTCGCTGAGAGAAGTTGTAATACCCTCGGATTTTTGCGCAGGTGTTGTAGTGACGGATAATGCACCACTCTCCAAGAAGGATGCATAATACACCTCATATTCTCTTCCACTAAACGCAGACAATTTAGCGCCATATCCGCCGGCTACAGTTTTCTCTTCGTATATACCTGGCTCGTGGCAGGTAAGGTTGGTTTGTGGAATGGGGGCTGCTTCTTTAACCGTTACAGCGCAAGTGGCTTTCTTCGTTGGGTCAGAGTTTAAGGAAACAGTAACATTAGCCGAGCCTCCGGCAGTAACACCTTTGATGGTACCGTTGTTGTCCACGGTGACTGCGGCATTATCACTTGCCCAAGTAACCTCTTTGCCCGTATTGGCTCCGGCGGGAGAGAAAGAGACAGTAAGAGTCTCTGTAGCTCCAACGCCGATTGTCGTTGATGTCTTGTTGAGCAAAACACCTGTTGCCGGTATCTGTTGTGCCGGCGGGTTGACGGTAATGGTGCATGTGCCTTTCTTGGTGTTGTCAATGGTTGATGTGGCTGTTATTGTAGCAGTACCTTGCGCCACAGCGGTTACTAAACCGTTTTCGTCTACCGTGGCTACACCGGTTTTGTCGCTGGACCACGTAACTTTTTTATTATCTGCGTTGTCAGGAGAAACTGTTACAGTAACAGAAAGTTGTTTTGTGTCATTAGGTTCCAATGTCGCAGAAGTCGGGTCTATTACGACAGAACTAACAGTCGGAGTAGTAGATCCTCCACCACCGCCACTTCCTCCGGAGTAGGTGACTTCGAGTTTAGTTATTCCAACACCGCCCCCATTATTTTTTAAATCAATAGATGCTTGCGGGGTTGAAAAATCACATGTGTAAACTTTATCGTTTCTTGTACATGATGAGCAGCCTGTTATGTTTGATGCTTGATAACGGTTGCTTGTAGAATTCGTCGTTATTAGCACTTGAGAAATTGTTGCGCCACTTGATGCCTCTAAATGAAAAATCTTACCAGATCCGCTTGCATAGAGCATAGAGGAACTCCACGTCATGCCATTGGACGAAGGAACTGATAATGTGATGGAACCAACTGTTTTTGCTCCTCCGGAGACATTTAAATTGTTTCCTTCAAAAATTGCAGTTTCTGCGAAAGCAAAACTAGCCATTAAGCAAGCAGTGAAGAAAAGTAAACTTTTTTTGAATGTGTTAGTCATATTTGTGTGTTTTTATATTACGTTTTTTAGTTGATTTCAAAATCACGGGATATATACATAGTATATATAGGGTGCAGTGGGATGCGGATCACTCTCGATAATGGCTCGATATTGACTCGATGTTGGTTCGATATTGGCTCGATCACAACATGTCAAAAAAACAGTCCGCATTACCCGATATTAAATCACGCTGCAAAATTACTGCTTTTTTTTGAAATGTGTGTGCATATAATAAAAAAAAATGTGTAAAAATTGACATTTTTGGCAAAAAA
>JAGCFX010000036.1 GCA_017649925.1 Paludibacteraceae bacterium
ATGTTTCCGCTGATAAGCAATTTGTCTCGCTTCGCTTGTATCAATACTCGCAGATTGATTACCAACCAATTAGCGAGAGACATTACTTGCAAGGCGAAGCTGCCGCCCAAGCCGCAGTTGTGTTCGGTCTTTAATTGATGAGAATATAAGAATGGGGGAGGGAGATTACCATCCCCATTCTTATATTTAGAACCTTGGCGTATTTCTTCTCGTCTTTTCTACAAGCGTATCGCTATGATGATGAAGGTAGTTATTGATACTCTGTAGGTCATGGTGACCGATTACTTCGGAAACCTCACGAGGAGATAACTCGGTATCTAACAATGCCATGATACCCGAATCGCGTAATGAATAGAGTTGCAGCGTATCCGGCAAGTCAAGCTTTTTGCGCATTTGAAGCCAAGTCTTTCGATACGCCTTGGTAGTTATTGGTGTCGGTCCTGGAACATATCCTTCGCTGACAAGATAATAATCCTGAGGATAATCATTCCCCAACTCTTTCGACAAAATAGCCGATAGTTCTGGACTAAGAATTGCCTCGCGATATGCGTGCGTCTTCGTCTGTTCCGGATAAAGGCGAATTACTCTCTGCTTCAAATCCACATTCTTAATCTGAATCTGAGTGATTTCTCGTGGACGGATAAAAGAGTTAAACATCAAGTCTATAACCACCATAAATGCCGGACATCGTTGCTCATAATACTCACGGATCATTTGGCGCTGTTCAATAGTTACCACTTCGCGATACTTAGCTTCTTTATTCATAAGTTGAACATTCCTAAAGGGATTTTCCTTGCAATAGAAATGACGTTGTCCCCATTTGAAAAGGCCCCGCAAGAACTTTATATTATCATTGTACGTGCGCGCGTTCACTCTTAACCTATTCGATTTTACATATTCTGAATAGCGTACCGCCAAATAAGGCGTAAACTTAATGCAGAGGCATTCTTTTGTATGATCTTCCAACCAAGTACGGAACACGCGCACATGACTACTATATGTACGCAACGTATCAGGGCGTACGTAACGCTTCTTTTCTTCCAAGAACGTGTCTAACATCACTCTTACAGGTTCATAGCAGCGAGCATTTTCATCCGACAGATAAGGTGACTCACCGTTACGCAGTCGGAAATTAATGGTGTCAACAATGTTTCCCGCATACTTGAGAAAACTTGCCTCGTCTTCAAAGCGGTGCATCATATAATTTAGTCGAATGAACTTGCGCTCCAATCGTCCGTTATGACTATTCGGAACCTTGTAAACGATAAACCAACCACGCGTTTTGTCGTGCTTCAATTGAGCAAGCTGATAATTGAAGATACCCAGCTTAAATTCAAAATCCAGTTTCATAATACAATGTATTTAAAGTTAATACAAAGTATTATACAATTTTAATGCCGATAAATGGTTCCGAGTGCTCCTATGCAAGTGGAACCATTAAAAATTGGCAAAAAGGGTGTTAAAAGTCAGAACTGGGCATTGAAGTATTAGATGAAATAAAACGCCATAACATACTATGTTACAGCGTTTTATTTTTAGTGGGTGGAGAGTGGGGCTCGAACCCACGACACTCGGAACCACAATCCGATGCTCTGCCAACTGAGCTATGACCACCATATGCGCTCCGTTATTCTCAAAAGCGGGTGCAAAGGTACTGCTTTTTTTTGAAATACGCAAATATTTTGCACTTTTTTTGCAAAAAATTTTTATATATGGGAAATTTGTTGTACCTTTGCCGCCTAATTATTGTGCGCACACATGTGCAAAGTATGCGCATACGCGGATAAATACAGATAAATATATAGAACCATGAGATACTATTTTTCCAAATCCTTTGGTCAGAAACTGATGTGTTGTGCCGTGATGTTGGCGCTGGCGCTGAGCGTGAGTGCTCAGAGTTGGCTGAAACGTCATAGCGCGTTTGAGGATGGCGACAACTACCATTTCGGGTACGTGAGCGGTAGTGTAGGCTATTCAATGCTGCAAACGCGTCTGCCGAACGCGTTGCCGCACGGTAAAGCCGGCGGTGCCATCGGCGTGGGCTATGAGTTCCGCAACAGCGGCTTATGGACCAGCGTGGGCGCACAGCTGAGTTTTCACCGTTCCTCGCTGGAAGTGGACGAGTATATCGACGACCACGACGGCCTCGATACGCAGAACAAGCCGAACACCTTCCATTACCGTGTGAATCAGGTGGATAATATAGAGTGGAACTATATCGACGTGCCCGTGATGATCGGATACTATATCTATGGTTTTCATGTCGGCGCCGGTGTGAAGGTTAGCTATGCGCTGAACCCGAAGGTACGCACGAAAGGTACCTACAACCTGAGTGCAACGAATCATTTCTACCAGACTACCTTCGAGAACATGCCTGACCACGGCTACACCGACTATCCGTACGAAGGAACGACGAACGCGAACCTGAACGTAGGCGCATCGCTCATCGGCGAGATAGGCTATGACCTACTCTCCTCCATGCCGACCACGAGCCGCTTATGCCATGTGCTGAAGATTGCTTTCTACTTCGAGTACGGCCTGAACAACCAGTTGCGTGAACGCGACGGAGAGACCTGGAAGACCAAGTTGACGACCGAAGTAGAGCCCGGCAAATGGGACGCTACAAAAATACAAATCAATCCGCATATCAATACTTTCGCCCAGCCGGCACGCACGGTGCCGTTCTTCACGGGCGTTAAGTTGACCTATATGATCGGCGGTAGCCGCACTGCGCGTGTAGGCTTCCACCACGGATGTATGTGCTATAACTGATTACGGCTATGAGAAAATACGTATATACTATTCTGAGTTGCGCAGTTCTTCTGTGCGCAGCAGTGGTAAATGCTTATGCTGCCAACGGTATTATCTCGACACGACATTACAACCTCTGTCCGGGTGATACGATCTCGTTAGACGGCGTAAACAAAGTATTTCAAGACACTATTATCCGCGACACCATCAAGGTTGCGAGCCCGACGCAAGACAGCATCTATGTGTATGTCATCAACTTCGGCGTGGCTTACAACATGACGGAGAGTCGCGAGATAGAAGCGGGTCAGACTTTCGTTTGGCGCGGTAGAACGATTCGAAAACCGGGTACGTATGTCCGGACCTACAAGTCCCAAGACGGCTGCGATAGTATCTATACGCTGACGGTGACGGAGCGCGTGTCAACGGAGGCTTTCTATTCGGTCTTTGACACCACTATCTGTCACGGAGAGTCCTTCACATGGGAGGGCACGACGTACACGGAGTCCGACACCGTCTATCGTATCAAGCCGAACGCGAAGGATGGGCGGGATAGCATCTATGTGCTGCACCTGACGGTAGCGCCTATCTGGCGCAAGACGGAACGCATTGAGGTTGATGAGTTCCCCTTCTCGCACCGCGGCAAGACCTTCGATGCTCCGGGCACGCAGACCGTGACCTATATCTCCTCGCAGGGTTGCGATAGTATATACACCATCATTGTGAACCTACGGCATATTGTAGATGAGCAGAGTGCGTTGATCTGTGCGGGCGATTTCTACGACTGGCAAGGAGAGAAATATACGGATGCCGCGACCTACACGGTAGTGGACGGAGACGTGACGCATATCTTGCACCTCACGGTGAAGAACGTCGCGACCACTTATCTCAATGAGACGGTCTGCGACGGTGGATATTACTCGCTTGGCGGCAAACAGTACAACACGAGCGGCGTCTATCGCGACACCTTCAAAGTGAGCGGTTGCGACTCCATCGTAGTGCTCTCACTCAATGTCGTAAAACCCGACACCACTGTCTATGTTCACACCATGCAAGCCGGCGAGACCTACACATGGGAGGGCACAAACTACACGACCACAGGCACTTACGACAAGGTAAGCATTGACGCCAACGGTTGCGACCACGTCAAACGACTTATCCTCACCACGCAACATGTGGATACGATAGAGCATACGGCTACTATCTGTCCGGGTGACTCGCTGGAGTGGAACGGCATCGTAGGCTACGCCACGCGCGACTACACGCGTTTCGTGGACCTGCCGAATGGCGACAAACGTTTGTACATCTTACATCTGACGGCAAAGAAATTAGTCGTTATCCCGAAACAACTCACTTTCTGCCCGGGTACGACGGTCAGCTTCAACGGCAAGACCTACGACACGCCGGGAATGTATGAGGACATCTATACCTGCGATACAATCTATCAGGTGAACGTGACGCGTAAACCGGCAGAAGTACATGTCACCACCGCTACGTTTGACGGCAAGAGCACCTATACATGGAACTTCGAGCATAACGGCACACCGGAGAGTATCCCGTTCACGGATGCCGGCATATATGAGGAGCAGTACCCGAATGCAGACGGCTGTAATGACACCTATCGCCTTATCCTGACGGTGGACAGCGCCGAGTATCACTTCACGGAGAACAAAACGATTTGTGAGCACGAAGAGTTCGAGTGGCACGGTCAGACTATCCGCGGTAGTGAGCACGCAGGCACGACCTACGACTATACGGACAGTTACGTCACCAAAGCCGGCAAGGACAGTATCTATACCCTGCACCTGACGGTGAACGAGACCACCTATGGCTACGAACGCGTTGAGTTCTTCGGGTTCCCGACTTCATACCATAGCATCACCATGCCGGAAGCCGGTACGTATTATGACACCGTACCAAACGCCAAGGGTTGCGACTCGATCATCACTATTGTGGCGGTTCGTCGCGTGATTAAAGATATTGAGGAGAAGAGTATCTGTGCGGGTTCGTACTACGAATGGCGCGGCCAACGCTACACCATCGCCGGCGAATATAACGAAACGGAGAAGACCAAGAACGGACGCTACGACAGTATCTATCACTGCCTGAAGTTAAGCGTTGTTCCTGCAATCATAGGCGGCAGCAAAGATACCACTATTTGCCGTGGCAACTATATCATCTTCGGCGGTCAGCAACTCTCCGAGAGAGGCGTTTATTACGACACGCTCGTTGCTTCCAATGGCTGTGATTCTATCATTTCGCTTCGTCTCAACATAGCAGACGTGCACCTGGAGACGCAAGTCTTCCAGCGCGACGAAGGCGAGTCCTTCACTTGGGACGTGACAGGCAAGACCTACACGGCGCCGTTCACCAAAGATACCGTACTGCAGAACGGTTTGGGTTGCGATAGTATCGTTCGCCTGATCCTGACCGCTAATCACGTGGATACCGTGGATACCGCGGCTACCATCTGTAGCGGAGAAGCCCTCTACTGGCATGGCACGAACTACTACACGCAAGGCCAATATACGAATGTAGAGACGCAAACCAACGGCGATAAGATAGTCTTCCGTCTGAATCTGACAGTAGAAGGTCAGATGAAAGAGATTGTACAGAAGTACTTCGCTATCTGTCCGGGTGCAAGCGTCACATTCAATGGCAAGACTTATTCGGAGGCCGGCACATTTGACGAGCCGTATAACTGCGATACCATCTATCGCGTTACCATTGCCCAGAATCCGGCTAACAACTATATCACGCAGGCTATCTTCAACGGCACCGACGCTTATACATGGCAGTTGAAAGTGGACGGTGTGAACAAAGACTCTGTCGTGACAGAGGCAGGCACCTACTCGCATTATGAGTATAACGACCAGACGGGTTGTAGCGACCTCTATCGTTTGATTCTCACGGTGGACAGCAGTTCGTATCACTTCGACCAAACGGCTGACATCTGCGAGGACGGCAGTTATACATGGTCTGTCAACGGAGCTACATACCACGACCTGGCTGCCGGCACATACGACTACTACAAAGAACTGAAGACGGTATCCGGCAAGGACAGCATCTATCATCTGACGCTGACCGTTCATCCTATTGTACGCACGACGGAAATGGTGGACTTCGTCTCCTTCCCTGTTTACTACCGCGGCTATCAGTTCAGTCAAGGCGAAGCACATGAGTTCGTTTTCACGAATCAATACGGTTGCGACTCTATCATTACCGTCATTGCCAACAAGCGCGACCTGATTGATGAAGAGCAGGCAACGATCTGTTCGGGTGACTACTACGACTGGCGTGACCATCGTTACACCACGCAGGGTACATACCAGGAGATCGAGAAGACCAAAGACGGCTTACACGATAGTATCTACCATCGCTTGATCCTGACCGTTAATGACTTCCCCACCACCTATATCACACGGACTATCTGCCGTGGCGGTAGCGTGACCTTCGGCGGCGCGACTTACTCGGAGGCAGGCGTTTATCCGCATACTTATCTAAGAGACGGTTGCGACTCGACGGTAGTGCTGACGCTCAATGTCATCGATGCCGACACCACAATACTGATACCCCACTTGGTAGATGGCACGACAGAGTATGTATGGCCTGTTAACGGCAAGACCTACGCTGTTCCGGGCGTTTATGACACCGTACTTACCAACCAGTATCAGTGCGATTCAATCGTTCGCCTGGCGCTCTATACCGACTATGTGGATACCATTGATACGACGGCTACTATCTGTCCGGGCGAAGTGCTCTACTGGCATGGTCTGACGGGTCGCGAGACGAAGACCTACGAGCGCATTGAGACGCAAGGGGCGACGAAGATTCTTTATCGCTTGCACCTGACGGTATTGGAGGCACATGAATTACCTATCAACCTCAACGTCTGCGCCGGAGAGACCGTAAGCTTCAACGGCAAGACCTATTCGGAGGCCGGCACCTACTTCGACCGCTACAGTTGTGATACCACCTACCGCATTACAGTTGTAAAACACCCGACACAAGTACATGTGACAAACGCAACATGGGATGGTCAAGGTGCTTACACGTGGATCTATACGCACGACGGACAGGAAGAGACCGAGTCCATCAACGCTGCCGGTACCTATAACCGCTACTGGGACAATGCGCAAGGGTGTAAGGAGACCTATCGCCTGATCCTGACATTGGATAACACGACCTATCATTTCGTAGAGACAATGACGGTCTGCGAGGGCGACGCGTACTCATGGCGCGGCAAGGACAACCTCAGCCGTCAAGCTGTCGGACAAACGACAAGCTATTATGACCGCTATAAGACCGCCGCAGGTCAAGACTCTATCTATGAGTTGAAACTGACGGTGCTGGCTGCAAGTCGTTCGTCACGTTCCGTCACATTCTGCGAGCAGATAGAATGGAAGGGCGTTACCTACACCAGTTCACAAGCCGTTTATGACACGCTGCGTAACGCAGAGGGTTGCGACAGCATCGTAACGCTATATCTGGATAAGATGCCGAGTTATTATTTCCACGATACGGCTACCATCACGCAAGGCGAAATATTGTTGTGGCACGGCTTAAGCATCAATACCGAAGGTCTGTTCCGCGACCCGCATACCACGGTGAACGGTTGCGATAGTACCTATGAGATCGGCGTGGGTATGATTGCTGCTACACCGCACTCGAATACCTACACGATTGTTAAAGAGATATGTGATGGTGATGTATTTGAATGGCGCGGCAATAACTATACTACTTCCGGCACGTATATCGATTCTATTCCTGAAGTGATTGATCCGGACCCGACTATTGCACACCCGGATTCTATCTTTGTACTGAAACTGACCGTTTGGCCGGAGAGCAAAGATACCGTTATGCAGCACTTGTACACCTGTGGCGCAGATGCCGTAATACGGTATAACGGACAGGAATACACCAAGAACGACACCATCATTACTACCTTCCCGACGATTCACGGTTGCGATAGTATTGTGAAAGTGTTCTTGCATTTCAATACGGCATTGTTCATCAGCGATACCGTTGAGATCTCCGACTCTGAACTGCCATACACCTGGACTTACCGTTTGGGCGGTGCGCAGCGCGATACCGTGATCACCGCTTCCGGTACCTATACCCATATTTCTCCGGCAGAGGGCGGTTGCGTGAATAAGGAGCAACTCTTGCTGATTGCTTATCCCACCTATCTGTACGAAGAAGAAGTTATTGCTTGTTCGGCAGACCTGCCTTATCACTGGCAGAACGGTCCGGCAGAGCATGTCAATGATGACTTGCAACATGCGATAGGCGAGACGAAACAGTATGAATACCACTACTCCAGTGTCAATCACATGGATAGTATCTACCGCTTGCATCTGACGATTCTGAAGAGTCCGGATACGACGGTATACGTTCACGGATGCCAAAACAAGGGAGCTTTGTGGCGTGACCAACTGTACATGTCCGATACCACCTTCGTGGATCGTGTTCCGGTAACGCCGTATGATCCGCTGATGCCTTGCGATTCGATAGTTACCGTCAATATTATCATTGATACCATCTATCGTATTCGCATCGATACCGTGATGTGCGAGTACCAGTTGCCGCTCGTTATCGGACGCGTTAATCCGGATACGATTTGGGATGAGCGCGACTTCCGACACGATTCAGACGTCACGATTTGCGGTTGCGACTCTATCATCGAGGGTAATTTGAAGATCATACCTAAGTTGACGCATAACGACTCAACCTTCATCTGTGAGGATGAGATCAAGAAGAATCCTGTTGTTCTAGGCGATTTGGTTAGTCCGGCGTTCTTGGGTAAAGACGGTGGCAAGTGGGATAACAAATGGCAAGGCAAATGGACCGGTGTCAAATATACTTCCGATACCATCGTCTGGGATTGCAACCATGAGTATTTCCACCATATCATTGTTCGTCCGAGCCAGAAGATGGTGAAAGATACCAACTTCGTTCTCTGTCCGGGTGATTCGTTACGCCTCTTCTGGGGACGCGGTGATGACACTACTTGGTTCTACAAAGACACCACTTACGTGCAACATACTCCGATGCCATCCACCTGGACTGACAAGCAGCATAACTACACGTACGCCAATGATGCTTACACATGTGATAGTATCACCAGATGGCACATCCGCGTACTACCGCTTTATCACAAAGACACCACGGCTCACCGTATGTTAGGCGACTCCATCTGGTGGGGCGGTGCTTGGCGATACCATACCGGAGACTATGACTCTATCGCTCCTTCTCCGGATACGAGTTCGTTGGGCGATACCTGTATGTATATCTATCCGCTGCACTTGATCATTGACACAACTTATTACTACCGCGACACTATTAACGTGTGTGCAACGTCGCAGCAACGCTTGACGCACAAATGGGATGACGGCTATGTGAGCGAATTCAATGTAGGACGCGACGATTCGATCTTCCACGTGGTAGATACACTCCATACCTATATCGTTCACCGCGACAGCATCTATGACTTGTTCGTCAAGGCCCGCATCATTCGCGATACCGTACTCTTTGATACGATATGCGAGGGAACGAGGTATCGCTTCAATGAGCGCCACGGCACAGTAGAGCGCTGGCTAGAATTGCCGGGTGTATATCACGATACCGTGACGGCTGTTAACGGTTGCGACTCTATTATCACACTCTATCTATACGTTCGTGACCGAGTGGTAACGACACCGA
This sequence comes from Paludibacteraceae bacterium, assembly GCA_017649925.1. Classification (GTDB taxonomy): domain Bacteria; phylum Bacteroidota; class Bacteroidia; order Bacteroidales; family Paludibacteraceae; genus Colicola. The sequence continues at coordinate 9,451 of JAGCFX010000036.1, forward strand.
AAGAAGTGACCATCACCGATCGGCAGATACCGTACCTCTGGAAGCATGAATGGAAGGAGAACAGCGTGGCCAAAGACTCAACAGATACGCTGCGCGCGACAGGCTTGTACACTTTCCGGATGCCGAGTATGCATGGTTGCGACAGTATCGATAGTCTGTACTTGACCGTTCATCAGACACATGTCTTCTACGACACAATCAGTGTCTGTGCACTTGCGAAGGCGACTTTGAAACATAACTGGGCGACCGGATATCAACAGACCTTCACTGCACCGGATGCCGATGCGGATGTACATTACTATGACACATTACAGACGCGCGTCAAACTGGATAGTATATACGATTTGTATGTGCATTATCACGAGATCACAGTCAACTACGTAGATTCCAATATCTGCGGCGGTGACTCTATTCGCTTCGGTCTGACACGCGCCAACACACCGCGCTTCCTCTCAAAGTCCGGCACCTATCAAGATACGTTGACACGCGTACTTAACGGTTGTGACTCGATCATTATTATGCGTCTCAATGTCTTCCCGAACTACCGCAACCACGAGACAAAGCATATCTCGAACACTGAGGCTCCGTACACGTGGAAACACTTCCAAGGCGGCGCACTCGTGGGAGAAGAGATGCTCTATGCTTCGGGTGAATATGTTTACCACTTCACGGCCGCTACGGGTTGCGACTCTATCGACAGCCTCAGCCTGCGGATTCATCAGACCTATCTGTACCGCGATACGGTAACGATCTGTGCAAGCGAGACACCGTATGAATGGGAAGGTATCAAAGATATCTACACCACAGACGAGTACGTTAAGAATCTGCAGACACACGATGGCTATGATAGTACACATGTGCGTTACATCATTGTTAATCCTGTACTGCGGACCTCTATTGTTGATACGCTTTGCGAGGGCGACTCGATACGCTTCGGCTTGAGCAAACTTAACCAACCGCGCTTCTTGAAGACTCAGGGTGTTTACAATGATACGCTGACCTCCAAACAGTTCAGTTGCGATAGTATCGTTACCTTAACGCTCAATGTCTTCCCGAAGTATCATCGTCATCAAGTGGTGGACATCGCCGACATCGATACGCCTTATGTTTGGGAGCACTGGCAAGCAGGCAGAATGATTGATACCGAAGAGTTGTACGCGGAAGGAGAATATGCATATACATTTACCACTCCGACGGGTTGTGACTCTATCGACAGCCTCAGCCTCCGTATCCATCATACGTATCTATACCGCGATACGGTAACTATCTGTTCGAGCGAGACGCCGTATGAATGGCAAGGTATCAAAGATATCTATACCACCAATACGTATGTCAAGCGCCTGCAGACACACGACGGTTACGATAGCATTTATGTCCGTCACGTCATCGTTAATCCGGTGAAGAATACCACTATCCGTGATAGTATCTGCGAGAGTGACCGCAACTACTACACCTTCGCCGGCAAAGACCTGAAGGTGGGCGGTACATACCGCGATACGTTGACAGCGGCTAACGGTTGCGACTCTATCGTAACGTTGATCTTGACGGTCAACAAGCCGTACTACCACTATCGAGAAGAGCATATTATTGAGGGTAACAGTTTCACCTACAACGGCGAAATCATTTCCAAAGATACCATCATCACGCGTAAGGGTCAGACGCCTTCCGGTTGCGACAGTACTACGATACTGAAAGTCATCATGCACCCGGCTGTAGATACTACCGTTACGATTTGTAACTACGAGTTGCCGTATCGTTGGGTCAATAAGTGGAACGGACAAGTGACACCGCTCTACGCTGCCGGTATCTATCGTAATGATTCTACGTTCGTAAATGGTGTACGTATGTACTACGGCTTGAGACTGATTGTTAACCTACCGAAAGATACAACTATCAGTCGCACAATTTGTAGCGACGGCTACTATCAGTTCAAGGGACAGAACCTGAATATACAAGGCGAGTACCGCGATACCCTCGTTGCTGCTAACGGCTGCGACAGTATCGTAAAACTGCACCTCAATGTTATTCCTGTTTCCTTCCAGCGCGAAGAAAAGACGATCTTTGAAGGTGATTCTACCCTCTTCTACGGCGTTTACTACAAGACCGCAGGTACATACACGCATAGAGAGAATAATGGAAACCAGTGCTACAACACGCACGAACTGATCTTGTCCGTGCTGCAAGAAGTGCATAGTGACACCACGGCTGTCGTTTGCGAGAATGAGTTGCCGTATATCTGGCACGGCGTTCCGTACAATGCTGCCGGTCCGGGAACATACGACTACGACCTGCGTACTACATGGACAGACTCGGCGCATGTGGTGAAGACATTGCACTTGGTTGTTAATCCGGTGAAACGCACTGAACGTGTTGTAGATCTGTGTAAAGGCAACACCTTCGTTTACAAAGGCAAGGAATACAGCGAGAACGGTAGCTTTGCTGATACTATTCCTTCGACTGTTGGTTGTGACTCGATTATCAGATATATCATCCGCGTACATCCTACCTTCAACAGGTTCGATACGGTGCATATATCCGATAAGCAGACCTATGATTTCAACGGTCGTATATTGAAACGAGGCGGTGACTACGTCTTCTCGGATACGACAAGATACGGATGTGACAGTATCCATCACCTCAACCTGGTGGTACATCCGTCGTACTTCTTCTTCGATTCGATAGATATCTGTCAACCGGAACAAATCGATTGGCATGGTCAAACGATATCTGAGACCGGTCTGTATACGGATAGTCTGCTGACTGTTCGCTACGGATTTGATAGTGTATATCATTTGAAGGTGAATGTTCATCCGACCTATTTCATCAAAGAGAAACATGAAATAGTGCCCGGTTACTACACCAAGATTCACGGTATTGATATCTCCGTTCCGGGTGTTTACTATGACACTTTGACTTCTATCCATGGTTGTGACTCTATTTTCCAGATTGTTGTCAACTCCAAGCGTGTGATCGAGGTACGGAAGAAAGCGGATATCTGTCGTGGCGACTATCTGGACTTCTACGGAGAACGCTTGACCTTTGCCGGAACGTATAGTCATACGACCGAGCACGGAGATAGTATCATCTACCTCGAGTTGACCGTTCGCCCGGCATCTATCACGATCGCTCCGACGGCTTACGTATCGGCAGACGAGTTGCCGTACTTCCGTGACGGACGTATGTACACGAAGGGTGATACCGTTTATTCGGATACGTTGAGGAATCAGTACTTCTGCGACTCTATCGTTCGCTTCTCGATTGTGATTGCGAAACATCTGTCGCCGTGGTATCCGATGCCGCTTTGTCCGGGTTCGGAGATTAAGATTGATGGCACTACGATCACGCAAGCCGGTCTCTATACATTCCCGCGTCGTTCAAAGATCAGCGGTGCAATGGATAGTCTCTACCGCGTTGAAGTTTACGATGCCCCGGCTTATGACCTACCGACCGAACGTATTATCATTTGTGACGGAGACACCGCGACCTTCGCCGGCAGATCGATCACACGCGGCGGACATTATGACTTCACGCTCAAGACAACAGAAGGTTGTGATAGTATTCTCCACCTTGACTTAGTTGTTAACCCGTCGTATCACTTCTATGAGAACGCGACGATTGCAGACTATGAGTCGTACGATTGGAACGGGCGCACGTATACGCAGACCGGTGTTTATGACCGTACGTGGCCGACAGTACTGGATTGCGATAGTACTTATACTCTCCGCCTGACAGTCGTCGAGACGCAACGCCCGGCGACCGAAGAAGTAATCATCTGCGTTGGACAGGCTTACACCTGGCGTGGTAAGGTTTATGACGTAGAGGGCTACTACACGGATACTGTTCGCCAGTTAGAGGCAAATATCTCGGCGATCTACTCGTTGCAGTTATCGATTGCTCATCCAACCACTATCACTTCCGCTCGTACGAGTGAGGTTTGTGCAGACGGTGACGGCTTTGACATTGTATTCGAGTACGCAGGACAACGACCGACGCAATACAGCATCTACTTCGATGCATTGGCTAAACGGGAAGGATTCACGGATGTTATCAATGAGACCTTCAAAGAAGATATGACTGTTCACGTTGACCTGCCGCAATTCTCCAGCGTCGTTTATCAAGACCATGCATATTATGTTCGTCCTGACTATTACACAATGCGACTTGTACTTGACAACGGTGTTTGCGGTTTGAGTCGTTCCGATAGTATCCGACTGCTCGTGAAGTACCCGAGTTGGGTAATTGAGCAGAATTGGGGTGATGTAGTAGCACCGCTGAAGGCTGAATACAACGGCGGCTATGAGTTCGCACAGACGGAATGGTTTGTGAATGGCGTACAGCAACAAAATGCAGGCGCAGGCTACCTGTACAGCAAAGAGTTGCACGCCGGAGATCAAGTCGTAATGAGGGCAATGCGTGTAGGAGAGAACTACTTTATCCCGAGTTGTCCGCTGACGATTGTTGAACCGGCACAGGATGTTTACGAGAATCCTATCATCGTCTATCCGACGCAAGCGCCGAGACAAGCACCGATAGTGACCATCGAGGCACAGCATCAAGGTGAATATGAGATTTATTCTTCTACAGGCACGCTCATCTCTACCGGAAAGATGGAAGAGGGCACAACGCAAGTAACGCTGCCGTCTGTCAGTGGAATATACTTCATCAGAGCTCACCAAGGCAAAGAAGCATCGAGCCACAAAGTGCTGCTCTACTAAAAACAGTAAGCCCCGCGATTGATTTCGCGGGGCTTATCGTATCGAGTGCGTGTCGAGAGCGCATCGAGGAAAAGTCGAGATCTACTTACAATGTTTTCTTCCAGAAAACGGAAGTGATATCTTCCCAATTTCCCCCTACCCGTTTGTAAAGTCGTTGGTTAGTTTTCTCACTTTTAAGTCCACCGAGAGATTCAACATACGGACCCAGTTTGACGTAATCAAATGCACGTTCGTTGGCCGGCATATTCATGCGACCGCTATACCAAGCCGTACGAAGCGGACGAACGAACTCTGCCCACTGCGCCACCTCTTCCGGAGCCGCATCACCGCCCATAAAAGCTACGCAAGTAATGAGTCCTTTGTAGCGTCCTGTCAAATCGGTCAACAACTCTTCGTTCAGTTCTTCGCCAATATCTTCCGCCAAATGCGGACTATGGCAACCCGGACAATGACAAGGACAGTTGGAGAGATTAAGGGCGAGTGTCACCTCGCCCGGAATCTCTTGAAAGACTATGTCAAATGAAGCTACTTTCAGCATTTAGGAGCTTTCTCTTTCTCTGCGTAATAACGCTTAGCCGCTTCTTTCTGACGTGCCTCCGAGAAGTTGCTGACACGTTTCATATAACCGATCACACGCGTCAGGTAGTCCACGTTCTTTGAGTGGCAATGAGGACACTCTTTCAAGTAACGTTTGTCAATGTGACCGCAGTCGTTGCAGACAGTGTTCGGAATATTGAAGGTGAAGTAGTTACAGCCCTCAATAGCCGCTACGCGCAACAACTGACGATACTGCTCTTGGCTCAAGTGCTCCTCAAGATTGCAGTGCAAAGCACTACCACCAGTGAGGTGCTCAATATACTGACGTCCATGGAGACGGAAACGATCCAATACGTTCAGACTCGTATCCTCTACAATGTAGAAATAGCTGTTGTAGCAGTCGCGCGGAACAACATAGCCGTCTTCCTTATCCCACTTCGCGTGCTTAACGCCTACGTTCTCTGCAGGAATCATTTCGCAGTTGAACATCACATTCTTCGTGCGGTACTCTTTGTTCTTCTTCTCGATAATACCCAACACTTCCTGTACAAAATGCGCGTATTCTGGGCTGTCTTTAATCTCGATGCCAAGGAACTCAGCTGCCTCAACAAGTCCGTTCACACCGATGGTCAGGTACTGACGACCGATATTGATATAACCGGCATCGAAGAGCGGCAGCATACCTTTCTCCTGCAGGTTCTTCAGGTTCTCATTGTAAGCCAACTGAACTTTGTGCATCAGGTCAACAACATCCTCGATGTAAGCCTGATACGGGATATTGTTGCGTACTGCATATTGGATAGCGCGGTTGAGGTTGATAGTAAGCACGGATTTTGAACCCGTGGATACACCACCTGCGCCCAGCGTATAGCTGAAACCGTTGTCCGTGATCTCGTTACGCAGACGGCAGCAGCTGGAGAGACTGTCGGCGTTGTCGCTCACGTACGTAAAGAACGAGTGACCTTTGGCATACATCTCTGCTGTGAAGTCGCCGTACTCCTTGTCCTTGATATCGCCGTTCTCAGCCAACAGAGCCATCGTCTCTACCGGGAAAGTGAGCACGCAACGCGTGCGCTCCTCGTTGAACCAGTTCATAAAACGCTTCTGCAACCAGTTCAGACCGTCCCAGTGAGGTGCCTCTCCGTTCGGGAAGCGGAAATTCTCAAACAGGCTCTGGAAATAATAGCGATCATAGTAACTGATATTCCAGAATACCGATTGGAAATTACGTGCACCGGAAGGCTGGTTGAGGCTGTAAACAACCTGTTGGAAGCAATCCGTGATTATCTTGTCGATAGTACGACGTTTGAGACTGAGGTCAACCACCTCATCGGCACGCTTGTAGTAATCCTCGCCGAACTCCTGCTCAATGAAATAATTCATATACATAAGGAACTCGGGCGTAGCGCACGCGCCTGAGAGCATGGACGACACCATGAACACCATGTTGATAAAGCCGCCGCAGAACGATTTGAGGTTATGAGGAGGCGTTGCATTACCACCGATACTCTTCGTACCGCCGATGAGCCATGGGTACATGGTGATAGAAGCACAATAGTTGGCGAGGTTGGTTTCATCGTTCTTGTAGATGAAGTGCTGGTTGAGCAAGTTCATGTAGCGGTCGCTCAACTCTTTACCAAACATCTCCTTGATTCGCTCGGTCAACAGACGACGGTTCAAACGGATGAAACCTTGCTTAGGCAACTCACCGATCAGCGTTGCGATGTTCTTGTGCTCCACATTTGCGTTCGCGTCGAACTTACTACCCTCTGCCGCATTGCTCGCCTGCACATAATTCATCATAAAGTCCAAACGACGCTGAGTGTCGCGATCCTCTGTATGCTGATGACGATAAAGCATGTATGCTTTGGCTACCTGATAGTACCCCTCCGCCATAAGCGCAACCTCCACCTGGTTCTGAATCTCCTCTACGGTCGTCTCATTATTAACTCGCAAATGCGACAGGATGTTCGTCAGGGTCTCCTCGGTCGCAAATGCACCTACTGCTAAGAATGCCTTTGAGATGGCATTTTTGATTTTGTCAATGGTAAAAAGCTCTTTTTTACCATCACGTTTGATAATGTATGTTTCCATAATATAGTGTTTGAATTTTTCGAGCGAAATCGAGTGCAAAGGTACTGCTTTTTTTCGAATTGTGCAAACTTTTGGACAAAAAAAGTTTTCAACAATCGTGCAATGTTGTCCAAAACAAAAATGCAAACCGCTCATTTTAAGCGATTTGCATTTTTTCTAAAACTCAAAAAGTTGTCTAAAATTAAAAAGTTATCAACAACGCATGTTTTACTTTTTAAACAATTTATTGAATTTTCGTACCGACAGCGTCATACTTAACACTATTCTTTTCGATGATGAGATGACCGTTCTCAAAACGCTTGGTGGCTTTCGCACCACTGGCAACATCTTCTATACCTTGACCAACAGCAGTCTTGATGATGAACTCATACTTAACACTGTTCGTTGCGAGCAACCAACCGGCATATGTATAGGTGCCGTCCGCGTTAGCGGCTACCGTAAACTGAGCCTCGAAAATATCGTAATATTTCGTGCCTATAAGTACGAACGAGTAATACAAATCAAGGTCTGCATCGGTATAAGAACCAACCATCTTGTCGCTATTCACTGACAATGCTATTACATATGAAGAGTCAGCCGGAGCTGCCTGCATGTCGAAATAGCCATACTCCTCCATATCTTCATTATCCATAAGGGCATTGTCCAAATTGACAGTAACCGTGGTCTTGACCGTCGGCTTGGTGTACCTCATCGATACTTGATAGAGGATCGAATCATAGCAAGCCAATAACTCGGCATTGATCTGATATACTCCCTCTACAAGTTTGATATCTGCTTTCACTGTGAATGGCTTACCCGTATACGCAGTATCCGTTCCATTAATCTTCCACACGTTGGTGTAAAGCATGTTGCAATCCGCCTCGGTAAAAGAACCTTCAAACTTATTGGTCAACAGATTCAGTTGTACCAAATACTTGTCGTTCTCTGCGCGGAAATACGTTCCATCCTCACGCGTCATGAGCGCCTCGTCAGCGAAGACAACTTTAATCGTGTCATTCGGTTTGTCTGGGGCAAAGAACGTAAGGAGGAGGTTATAGGTATTACCCTTCTCATCGGTAGCCACGCCCGTTACCTTGTCGCCTTTAGCGGTCTTCTCGTATTTGAAGGAAGTAAAAGTAACATCCGTTCCTTCATCAGCCGGGTCGGTCGTATCATAGATAGTAGCCTCTACATCTTCGGGATCATATTCTCCGTACCATTTGGCAGGATCCTCGTCATCTACATACATAACGCCTGAAACAGCATATTTACCTTCAGAACCGCCTTCGAAATCAAGGATACCGAAGTCCATAAAGGCCATATACAGGTCGAACCACTCATCCTTGGTAATGAACAAGTCATTACCTTCCACCAGCCGTGTCTCTCCTGTCAGTTGAGCGGGAGTTTTAGCGGGTGCTTTGCGGACGAACTCTGCAGGAACAACGGAACGATGCGTCCCACGCGTGCGTTGTCCTTTCAGCGGAGCGGCGGCCATGGTGCCAAGCGCCACGAGCACACCCAAGCATAAAACCAAATATCTCTTCATAATAGAGTTAATTTGTTATTTGCGTGCACTACGATTCAACTTGAGAGCTTTCTTTGCCGGAGCATACTCCATAGACTCTTCCTCGCAGGTAACATCCAATACATACTTGACGGCATTCGTGCAAATCAATTCGCCGGTCAGTTTATATTTTTCGTTGGACATAGCTCCGTTGAGTTTAGCGGAATATACAGCATAATACTCGTCATCGCTAACTACATACCACGCACCAAAATCTGCATCAAATGCTTCCTCGGTGAAAGCACCCTCTGGCAGAGCGTCCGTGAACGCCAATTCAATATAAGCATCGCCTGTACCTACAGGAATATCTACGAAGAAAGGATAACCATAGTCGGTATAGTCTGCATATGTACCATCTGCCGTTAAATTAACAGTCTCCTTAATTTCAAGTGTAAGAGTAGTGAATTTAAAGAGTGTCCAATCACCTACTCTATTGTAGGCGCTATCAAATTGAAGAGCATAGATAGTATACTCTGTTTCCGGGAACAAACCATCCCACTCCCAACTATCTTTACCCTGGCTGAGATATTTCGGGAACTTATAGCCATTTTCCTTAATAGAAGCCTTCATGTCAGCGACAAGGGAGTCTGCATTGTAACCGGCTGCCAAATCTGCAGCAGTCAACAGGTCAAAGTAATAATAGATAGTTGAATCACTCGGAGTAACAACAACCTTAGCCGTAGTGGAGGTAACATCCTGCGCCTCAATTGCGAATGTTACTTTCTTCTTGTCGTCCGGAGCATTTTTGTCTTTACAAGCGTTAAACGTCAACGCGATGATCGCAGCAGCTGCGATGATAAAAAATTTCTTCATAAAATGTTGAATTTTTATTAGTCAATAATAAGGTTAATTTGCAAATTGCACATTTTCGGTGCAAAGGTACTGCTTTTTTTTGTAATATACAAATTTTCGGGTTATTTTTTATCAAAATACTTTATTTTTCGTTCAAACATCCTCAAAACAGGAATATTAACAAAAAAAATCCCCCACTCTTGGAGTGAGGGAAATTTCTCGTATTGTATCAGGAAAAGTTATTTTACTTCCTCAAAATCTACGTCCTCAGCCGTGGGGTTACCACCGCCGTTGCCGTTGTTGTCAGCGCCTGATTGAGGACCTTGCGGACCTGCCTGACCTTGCTGTGCCTGCTGTTGAGCAGCGTACATCTCTGCGCTGGCAGCCTGGAAGGCGGTCATGAGGGCGTTGTTAGCTGCTTCGCAAGCGTCTGCGTCTTTCTTCTCGTACGCAGCCTTGAGGTCAGCAAGTGCTTTCTCGATCGGTTCTTTCTTGTCAGCCGGGATCTTATCGCCGAACTCAGCGAGTTGTTTCTCGGTCTGGAAGATAGCAGCATCAGCCTTATTGAGTTTGTCAGCCTGCTCTTTCGCCTTCTTATCGGCCTCAGCGTTCGCTTCTGCCTCGGCTTTCATACGCTTGATCTCGTCGTCAGAGAGACCAGACGATGCTTCGATACGAATCTTCTGCTCCTTGCCGGTAGCTTTGTCCTTGGCGGTAACATTGAGGATACCGTTGGCATCGATATCGAAGGTCACTTCGATCTGCGGTTCGCCACGACGAGCCGGCATGATGCCATCGAGGTGGAAGATACCAATCTGCTTGTTCTGTGCGGCCATCGGACGCTCACCCTGGAGGACTTTGATCTCTACAGAAGGCTGGTTATCCACAGCTGTGGTGAAGGTCTCGGTCTTCTTGGTCGGGATCGTGGTGTTCGCTTCGATCATCTTGGTCATGACGCCGCCCATGGTCTCGATACCGAGCGACAGCGGGGTTACATCGAGCAGGAGGACATCCTTGACATCGCCGGTGAGGACACCGCCTTGGATGGCTGCACCTACGGCTACTACCTCGTCCGGGTTAACGCCCTTAGACGGAGCTTTGCCGAAGAACTTCTGTACGGCATCCTGGATAGCCGGGATACGGGTCGAACCACCTACGAGGATGATCTCGTCGATATCGCCGGTCGTGAGGCCTGCGTTCTGCAGAGCCGTACGACACGGAGCGATCGTACGTTGAATCAGATCGTCGATGAGTTGCTCAAATTTCGCACGGGTCAGAGTCTTCACGAGGTGAGCCGGAACACCGTTTACCGGCATGATATACGGCAGGTTGATCTCCGTGGTCGTAGCAGACGAGAGCTCGATCTTGGCCTTTTCTGCTGCCTCTTTCAGACGCTGCATGGCCATCGGGTCTTTGCTCAAATCTGCACCGGCGTTATCGCTCTTGAACTCCTGAACGAGCCAATCGATGATACGATGGTCGAAATCGTCACCGCCGAGGTGGGTATCACCATCGGTTGCTTTTACTTCGAACACACCGTCGCCGAGTTCGAGCACGGATACATCGTGGGTACCACCACCGCAATCGAAGACAACGATCTTCATATCCTTATTGCTCTTGTCTAGACCGTAAGCCAAGGCAGCAGCGGTCGGCTCGTTGACGATACGGCGTACGTTCAGACCTGCAATCTCGCCGGCTTCTTTCGTAGCCTGACGTTGAGAGTCGTTGAAGTAAGCCGGCACTGTGATGACAGCTTCGGTTACCTCCTGTCCGAGGTAGTCCTCCGCGGTCTTTTTCATCTTCTGAAGGATGATAGCGCTAATCTCCTGCGGTGTATAGAGACGTCCGTCGATGTCCACACGCGGGGTGTTGTTGTCGCCTTTGGTTACCTTATAAGGAACGCGGGCGATCTCAGAAGCAAGACGATCATAGGTCTCGCCCATGAAACGCTTGATCGAATAGATAGTTTTGGTCGGGTTTGTAATGGCTTGACGTTTAGCAGGGTCACCCACTTTGCGCTCGCCACCCTCAATAAATCCAACTACAGAAGGAGTAGTACGTTTGCCTTCCGCGTTAGCAATGACGATAGGTTCGTTACCCTCCATTACGGCTACACACGAGTTTGTGGTACCGAGGTCAATTCCAATAATTTTGCTCATAATAGTATGTTTTTAGTCGTTAATATTCACTTTTGTTCGTCCGCCGAGGACGATTCGCTCTATAAACGACAAATCGCGTGCCAAAGGGTATTGGACGCGATTTATGACTGATTTGGCAGAAAAAGACTGCCAATTTGGCAGAAAAGTATGACTTAACGCTTCTCGTCCCAGCCGAACGGATGCCTGCTAAGTGGCAGTTGCGCAAGCGGATGGTAGTCGCCTACCAGTCCTATTGGCTCGGAGTAACGAATCTGTGCCACGGTCTCGATACACGGACGTGCTTCGCTGATGCGGAAACCGTTGCCTGCGAGGATCTGACGGTAACTCTCCGTATGCAGTTCGGTAAAGCCTTGCGAGAACTCAAACTCCTCGCCGTCGATATTGAGCGTACGATACGTGCGTTTCTCGCCCTGCACGGCGTTGGCAGGCAGGCAGTCCGCATTTATACTAAGGAAATAGCGTACGCGTGCGCGCTCGAGTTCCAAATAACCCGCCACGCGGTCAAAAGACATGACATGAACAATATTCCGCTTTACGGCGCCGAAGATCCACTGCAGCATGTCGTAGAAATGCACGCCGATATTCGTGGCTATACCGCCGGACTTATGCACGTCACCCTTCCAGCTGGCGTAATACCAGTTGCCGCGACTCGTGATATAAGTGAGATCCACGTCGTATATTTTGTCTTTCGGTCCGCGTTCCACTTTCTCTTTTAGCGCGCGGATCTTATCGTGCAGACGCAACTGGAGGATCGTGTAAGCCTGATGACCTGTCTCTTTTTCCAACTCAATAAGGTTATCGATATTATAGGGGTTAAGCACGAGCGGCTTCTCGCAAATCACGTTGCAACCCAGACGCAGCCCGTAACGGATGAAGGCATCATGGGTATAGTTCGGCGTGCAGATAGACAGCCAGTGTAGCGGGTTGTCCGTCCGCATCTGCTTGGAGCAATAGCGGTCGAACTGCTCGTTCTCCGTATAGAATGAGCACTGCGGGAAGAAACTGTCCAGCCGGCCGACGCTGTCAAACTTATCATATGCCACCAGCAGGTTGTTGCCGGTATCTGCGATGGCTTTGAGGTGTCTAGGCGCGATATATCCTGCTGCGCCGATGAGTCCGAAATTCAGAGGTTGCATAGTATAGATTTTCAAATTGAGTGCAAAAGTACAAAAAAAATCTGATATACACAAAAAAATTTGCACATATGCAAAAAAAAATGTACTTTTGCAGCAAATTTAAATCTCATTGTCATGAAAAAGATCTTTCTTCTGTGCCTCGGCCTCGCTGTAGCAGCGAGTATGATGGCGACCACTTTCTTTCCTTCCCGTACTGACTTCCGCGACGAGCAGATCTATTTTCTCCTGCCCACGCGTTTCTATGACGGCGACCCGTCAAACAACACACAGTGTTGGGACAACCAGTCCAAGAACGCCGGCGACCCTGCATGGCGTGGTGATTTCAAGGGACTGATCGAGAAAATGGATTATATCAAGGCGTTGGGCTTCACTGCCATCTGGATAACGCCCATCGTAGAGAATGCGTCCGGCTATGACTACCACGGCTACCATGCGTCCGACTTCTCCAAAGTGGACCACCGCCACGAGTCAGAGGGCGTCAGTTTCCAGACCGTCATCGACGAGGCGCACAAGCGCGGCATGAAAATCATCCTCGACATCGTCCTTAACCACACCGGCAATTTTGGTGAAGCCAACCTATGCAAACTATTCAACCGTGACTGGACAGCGGACCAGTCCTCGCTCACCGATTGCATGGTGCCCCTCACGAAAAAAGACGGCGGCAAGCTGCCGGACAACTATAACTCGCTCGCCGGTAGTGAGCAGTACTCGGCGCGTCTCTCGCAGATGAAGAACACCACCGGCGTCAATTACGACACTCATAACCTATGGCACCACTACGGCAACTTCAATTGGGACGAGCCGAACCGCTGGTTCGCACAGATCGCCGGCGACTGCGTAGACCTCAATACCGAAAACCCCGAGGTGTACAATTACCTCATTCAGTGCTATACTACCTTCATCAACATGGGTGTGGACGGTTTCCGTATCGACACCGGTGGTCATATCCCCCGTTTGTCATTCAACAAAGCCTTCATTCCTGCTTTCAAGTCTGCAGGTGAGGCAGCCAAGTCCAAACGCGGCGGCACGCCGTTCTATATGTTTGCCGAGGTCTGCGCGCGCTATAGTTCTATCCTCTATCGCGAGCAGTCATGCCTCAGTCCTTTCTATTACACATGGGCGGAGAATCGCACCTATACATGGGATAACAACGCCGCCTCGTGGCAGAGCCTCGTTGAGATGGAAGGTTCGCCTTGCACATCGCATCCTAACTGGGCATCATGCTGGCAGCAGGGACAGGACGACAAAGGCGGACTGGGCACTCAGCGCACCTCGCAGAACGCGCTGCTCAACGGCAATAACTACCACACGCCCGATTACTCACAGGCGTCCGGCCTGAACGTTATCGACTTTACCGAGCACTGGAACTTCACCACTGCCAGCGAGGCATGGAGTATCGCTAACCCGGGCAACGACAAGTATTACAACGATGCTACGTGGAATGTGGTTTATGTCGATTCACATGACTATGCGCCGGACCATGCACCGCAGGACAAACGCTTCAGCGGCTCGCAGGACACATGGGCGGAGAACCTCAGTCTGATGTTCACCCACCGCGGCATCCCTTGCCTCTTCTACGGCTCCGAAGTTGAGTTCCAGAAAGGTAAGATGATTGACCAGGGAACGAACATCGCGCTGCAAGAGTCCGGACGCGCATATTTCGGCGGATATATCAAGGGTAACGTCACGACCACTGACTTCGCCGAGTACAGCAATGCAACCGGAAACCTCGCGGCCTCCCTCTCCCACCCGCTCGCACAGCATATACAGCGACTGAGTAAGATTCGTATGGCGGTGCCGGCGCTGCGCAAAGGACAGTACTCCGTGGAGGGCTGCTCAGGCTCTTTCGCCTTCAAATGCCGTTATACCGACGATAGCACCGATAGTTATGCCCTCGTCTGCATCAGCGGCGGTGCTACGTTCTCCGGCATCCTCAACGGTACCTATACAGACTGCGTCACCGGCGATGTCAAGACCGTCTCTAACGGCTCGCTCTCCGTATCCTGCTCCGGAAAGGGTAACCTGCGCGTCTATGTCCTTTCCACCACCAAGACTCCCGCACCAGGAAAGATAGGACAGGACGGTAAGTATATCTATTCCTCCTCGCCAGCCAACATCCCTAACCCTACATGGGATGGCACTGAGATGGAGCTGACCGATGAACCGGGCGGCGGCGGTGGCGGTAGCACCAATCCTATCGAGCCTTGCCTCACTGCCCCCGACGAGAGAGCGGTCTTCTTCACCAAGTCCGATGATTTTGGCACAGCCATCAACTGCTATATATGGTACACCAAGTCCGGCAACACCACGCAGGTCTGCGGCGGATGGCCGGGAAAGAAAGCTACCGCGCTGGGTAATAATAACTATAAGTTCGTCGTGCCCGAAGACGCAGCGGCTATTGACGATGATTGGAAAATCATATGGAATGACGGCGGCGGTAACCAGACGCAGGACCTCGCTTTCCGCAACCAGTACCTCTATTCCGGTGCTAACAAAGGTGCTATCCAACCCACCTCCGTCGTCACCGCCATCTGTGACAACAGCAGTGGTGAGGGACTGTCAACTGTCAACTCTCAACTATCAACTCAGAAAATTCTCCGTGACGGTCAACTGCTTATCATCCGTGATGGTCACACATATAATGCCCAAGGCGCAAAAGTTAAATAATCGCACCTATGCACCCGATTTTATGCTGATGAACACGAACTATTTACGAACTATTTACGAATTATAAACGAATTACAAGGATAGTCACACAATACTCTTACGCGAACAAAGAGAAATGCAACGAATCTGTAATTTTATAGCCCAATGGATGGGGGCAATAGTGCTGATGGTGGCAGTATTAAGTCTACTTGTTCCATCATCGCTCTCGTGGATCGGCACATGGGTCATCAATCCAATGCTGGGTATCATCATGTTCGGTATGGGATTGACTCTTTCGGCACAAGACTTCAAGATTGTGCTGAGTCGTCCGAAGGATATCCTCATCGGTTGTCTCACGCAATTCACCGTCATGCCGCTGCTGGCATGGGCTCTGACAAAGGTTTTCTCGCTTCCGCAAGAACTGGCGATAGGCGTCATTTTAGTCGGTTGTTGCCCGGGAGGAACGGCATCAAATGTCATCACCTATCTGGCAAAAGGCGACCTAGCCCTTTCCGTGGGCATGACCGCTGCATCCACATTGCTCGCGCCTATCCTGACACCACTTCTTGTCTGGCTATTAGCGGGCACAATGGTTGATGTGCATACAACAGGTATACTGATGAGCATCGTTTATATTGTTATTCTTCCCATTGGCTGCGGACTGCTCTGCCAACGCTTCATTCCCAAGGTGACGCAACGCGTTACGCCTTACCTACCTGCGTTTTCGTCTATTGCGGTAGCGCTGACAGTAGGAATCGTTGTGGCGCATAATGCTGACCGGCTGATGACCGCAAGTTTGCTCGTTGTGCTCGTTGTGATGCTGCATAACCTGCTCGGACTCGGTATCGGCTATCTGGTTGGTTGCCTGTTGCGTTTGCAACGCCCAAAGAGCGTGGCGCTCAGCATAGAAGTCGGCATGCAGAACTCAGGCTTGGCAACATCGCTGGCTGTGATGCATTTTGCTTCCTTCCCGCTCGCCACCATCCCCGGCGCAGTATTCAGCGTATGGCATAACATCAGCGGCGCAATTGTCGCACGCATCTATTCTCGAAAAGCTTAGACAGAATAAATTAGCCGCACGGGCACAAAAAAAGCGCCCGCATAACTTTTGCTCGAGAAAACTTCCTGAGAATAGGATTTGAGGCCTGCTTTTTCCTCTGTAATCCGACCACCTCATCGCTACCGCTTGCGCGGGTCCCGGCGTAGAGTATCGGCACGCCATTAGTGAAGCATTTGCACTCGGTTAATTGTTATTTGTTGAGTTTTCCGGTTCCTATGCGTTATGGGACGCTATTAGTAATATCGATGCCAGCCGAGGGTGAGCACTATACGGTGAGTCTCCGTATGCATGTCGTATGGCGCTGTGTTCTCTATAGCATGGAGGTTGAGGCGTTGCCAACGGCACTGATAAGCCGCTTGCACCATCATATGAGTACCCCTGTAACCGACGGCAATAGACGCGTACTGCGTCCAACGAGGACGTTGGAAATAAGTATCCTGACGGTCAAAAGTAGGATCCATCGGCACTACAAAGGGGTTCTTATCAAACGTGCTCTCAAAGGCATAGCCGGCATTGATATAAAGCCCCAAGACCGGTACCACCTCTATACCCGCGCGCAACGAATGGAGATTCACTCCGCTCTGGTGCGTGAAGTCATACTGCACTGCTGCCAGCGCATAAGCACCTATCTGGAAGCCGACAGAAGTCGTGGTGTGCCAAGGCATGTGGAAGCTGCGCGTCTGGCTGTTGCAGTCTGGGGCATAAGAGGTTGCCAGTGTGTCGGTCTGTGCGGTCAGCGAACCCGAAGTGCGCGTCACGAGATGACCTACGCTGGGAGTCTGAATTCCGAAACCGAGACGCAACCAAGGCAACGGACGACAGAGGAAACCCGCCGAGAAATTAAAACTGGCACCGGAGAAAAGCAGCGTTGTCTGGTTGTTATTGGAAAAATGACGTCCTTCGGTGTTCTGCGCCGTGAAAGTCTCCTGGTAAGTGGCATCGGACGAGAGCAGATATGACTGCACATGCAAGCCCGCACCCACATACCAACGGTTGGAGATATTCATCGCCCAGTCAAGCGCATATTCATTCACATAACCCGTCTCGCGCAGATACAGCGAGTTGGAAGCATTGATGAGGTCCGTACAGAAAGGAATATCCCAATTGACATCCGCCGTCGTGAGCAGCGCGCCCAACGATGGGTCATGGTCACCGACTCCGAACATCTCACGGCTATACGACTGCACGCGGTTATAAGACAACATGAGGTTGTTAAACTGCACGCCCTCATCGCTCAGCGTATAAGAAGGGATAGAGAATACCGCCGAAGCCTGCGGGATCATCAGCACATTGCGTTTGAAAACATCCGTAGTCCCTATCTGGCGCGTCCTATCGAGCATGACGTCAAAGGTAACAAAGACCTCCGAGCGGCGATAGAGACCTAATCCAGCAGGGTTATACAGTGCTGCAGAAGGGTCACCGCCAATGGCTGTCATCGCGCCGCCCATACCGATATAACGCGCCGTTCCCGTAATGTTTCGCTCACTTAGTCGGAGATAGTCTTGCGCGTATAGCGGAGAAAAGACCGCAGCACAAAAGGACAAAATACAAAGAACTAATATGTTTCGCAGGTTTTTCATCGGTTGATTTTGACAGTTACGGTAGTATCTTGTACGTGCACATATTCAATATCCACGGTCTGCTCAGGAATGGCAGGCAATGGTTCCGCCTGCTCCTCTGCAGATTGCGTTGTTTGTGTAGTTTGCGTTGTCTGCGTAGTTTGCGTTGTTTGAGTGGTCTGCGCACTGCGATAGTCCGGCCAATAATAGGCGTCGTCTATCTGCGGCGA
This sequence comes from Paludibacteraceae bacterium, assembly GCA_017649925.1. GTDB lineage: Bacteria > Bacteroidota > Bacteroidia > Bacteroidales > Paludibacteraceae > Colicola. The sequence continues at coordinate 27,922 of JAGCFX010000036.1, forward strand.
TTCCGCCAACGCAGGACAGAGAACAAGGTACAATGTACAAAGGATTAGTATGTAACCGCGAGTGCTCATATCTTTCTAAAACCAATAATCTCCCGTACTTCTTCAATCGTTTTCTCTGCGCGTGCAGCCGCTTTCTCTGCGCCCTGACGCATGATACGATCAAGCAATGCATCGTCATTCGAATAGGCGATGATGCGCTCACGGATAGGCGCAAGGAGTGCGTTAGCGTCCGCAGCCATTTGTTTCTTCATATCGCCGTAACGAATCTCCATACGATTGTAGAGGTCGTTGTAATATTCCGCCGCTTCCTTGCCGCAGAGCAGTTCACAGAGCGTGAAGAGGTTTTGTATCACTTCCGGCTTCTCTTGGTTGAGTTGCGTAGGTCCGCTGTCCGTCACGGCACGCATGATCTTTTTGGTCACCGTCTTCTCGTCATCGCAGAGATACAGACAGTTGCCTTCACTCTTACCCATCTTACCCGTTCCGTCGAGACCCGGCACTTTGACAGCCTTGTCCGCGAAATGGAAAGAAGCGGGCTCCTTGAAGTACTCAACGTTATAGATTCTATTGAACCGACGGGCAAAGAGACGCGCCATCTCCATATTCTGCTCCTGGTCCTTACCCACAGGCACTTTGTCCGCCTTATGCATAAGGATATCCGCCGCCATCAGACAAGGATAAGTCAGCAGTCCGGCATTGACGTTGTCCGGCTGTTTGCGCACTTTCTCCTTGAACGACGTCACGCGTTCCAACTCGCCCAGATAGGCGTTCATATTCAGATAGAGGTATAGTTCGAGCACTTGCTTGACGTCACTCTGCACGTAGATAGGCGCTTTCTCAGGGTCAATGCCGCAAGCCAGATACTCGCTGAGAATCGTCTTAACCGAACGCTTGATATTCTCCGGCGTAGGGTGCGTTGTGAGCGAATGCCAGTCGGCGATGAAGAACATGCAGTCGTACTCGTCCTGCATCTTCACAAAACTCTTCACCGCACCGAAGTAATTGCCCAGATGCAAGTTACCTGTCGGTCGTATGCCACTTATTACACGTTCCATATCAGAGTTCAATTGGCGGTTGACGATAGATCGGCTGCGACAACGTGGTCAGCGTCGTAGTGTTAGACACACCTGCGATGGGCTGAATCTTATTGTTCAAAAGGCTCAACAGATGCTCATTGTCATGGGCATAAACCTTGATCAGCAATCCGAAAGCACCTAAGGTATATTGTGCCTCCACCACTTCTGGAATCTTCTCCAGCGCAGCAATCACCTGGTTGTACATCGATGCTTTTTCCAGCGTGATACCGATGTACACGCAGAGATGGTAGCCCAGGGACTTAGGTTGCACATGATAACTCGAACCCGTAATAACACCGTTGTCAAACATCTTCTGCACGCGCTGATGCACCGCCGCACGACTCACGCCGCATTGCTCCGCCACGTCACGAAACGGGATGCGCGCACTCTTCGTGATAATCTTCAAAATCTTACGATCTAACTCGTCAATTTTCTCCATTATTTTGAAAAATTTAATAAATTTGCTGCAAAGATACAACTTTTTTTGCATATGTGCAAGAATTTTTGTAATTTTGCGCAAAATTTGTAACAAAATGACACTTGAAGAGTATATTTCTGAACATTCGACGCCCGAAAATGACGTTTTGAAAGCCATCACGCGTGAGACCTACATACATGTACTGAACCCGCACATGTTGAGCGGACATATCCAGGGTCGCCTGCTGAGTATGATCAGTCACATGATTCGCCCGAAGCGCATTCTTGAACTCGGTACATTCACCGGCTATAGCGCCCTTTGTCTGGCGGAAGGTTTGGCGGAAGACGGCCGACTGATCACCATCGAGCATAACGATGAACTTGAAGAGACCATACGGCGTAATTTGGACCGTTCGCCACTCAGCAAGAAAATAGAATTATGTATTGGTGATGCAAAAGAAATTCTAAACGCCGAAGGCAATAAACGCGGATCAATAAACCACGAAGTGCTTTACGACCTCGTCTTCATCGACGCCGACAAACGGGAATACTGCGCGTATTTGGATTTGGTTTATCCCTTAGTGCCGGTCGGCGGGTTTGTACTGGCGGACAACACGTTGTGGGACGGTCATGTGATTGACCCTGCATACGACAAAGAGAAACAGACGCTCGGTCTGCGCACTTTCAATGACCAACTGAAAGAGGATGACCGCTTTGAGCAAGTCATCCTCCCTATCCGTGACGGACTAACAATTATCCGTAAAATCAAATAGCCTATAACCAATCACAAATCGGCGATTTGTAATGCCTCTTCCCACGTGTAGTCGTGTTCTTCTACCGTAGAGGGCACATAGCCCATTTCTACCTGCGCCTTTTCCTGCGGAAAGGTGAAATATGTGCAGGTACACTCGCAGAGCAACTCGCCTTCGGCGGAATACAATTCCCCTTGCACGATAGCTACATTACGGCGCATCTCCTTGAGAAACCCACGCAGTTTGACGAAGTCCTGCAGCGTAGAGACGGGCTTATGATAACGCATCTCCATCTTCGCCGTCACGCCGGCCGTCTTAAGCAGATGGAAGACTACCCACCCGCACACTTCATCCAACAGCACAGCCTGTATACCGCCGTGAAGCGTGTTAAGCCATGACTGATGGTTTTGCGTCGGTCGCCAGATGGAGATGATGCTGTCGCCATCCTCAAAGAACCGCATCCGTGTGCCTATCGGGTTGTCCGGACTGCACCCGAAACAGTTATAGCCGGGCGTCTGTGTCCAAGGGTTGATGATTCGTTTCATAAGATTATATTAATATTTGCTATTCTTCCGGTTTCTCCAAATCGTATCGGAAACCTACGTAAATCTTCCATCCGCTCGTCGGCGCACACACCATCGATGCATCAAAATCAGGTCCAAAAGGTTCAAACGAATCGATGATCGGATGGTCCTGCCGGAAATTGGTCATGTTCTCCGCACCCAGATAGAGGCTGCAAGCGCGGAAATACTTCGTGACCTGCGCCATTAGTTGGGGATACCAAGTGATTGGTTTGGGCGTGCCATATCCGCCGAGCATGTCTCCGTAAGCCACAAAGCCGTCAGGCATACGACTGATACCGTTGAACTGCGCCGTGACATCGAACTGCCATTTTTTCAGCGGCGTCTGATAACTTGTTGTGATCACGCCTTTGAATCGGTTCGTGAGGGCCTTGGGGCGCAACTCGTATTGGTTTTTAGCCGAGTTATACGTCGTCTGCTCCACGTCGGTATAACGGAAGGCAGCCGTCCATGTCCATCCGCGCAACACCTCTATGGATGCCTCCACTTGCGCGCAATGTGCGAAGGACTTTGCTCCCGGCAGGTCGATTTGGTTATAGATATGCACGGCATGCGGGTCTTGATCCGTGTCCACGATGAGCGAGTTCAGGAAATGCGTGTAGTAATACTCCGCAGATAGTTGCAGCTGCTTGCTGCCCAGCGGGATGTAAAAGGTTGTACTTATACCGGTATTGACGGCACGCTCTTGCTTGATGTCCGCCGCGAGATGCAACGCACGACTGGAAGGTAAAATAAACGCATTGTCAGCGATGGCGTTCGGACTGCGATAACCCATGCCTGCGGAGGCGCGCAATGTCCACCATTCAAAAGGTGAATAACGGATGTTCATACGCGGGGTGAAGAAGAACCCGTAACGTGTGGAGTAGTCGGCACGCACACCTGCCACCAGAGACAACATATCCGCATATTTATAACTGTACTCGGCAAAAATGCCGGGCGTCACTTCCCATCGACTGAGATCTTGCAGGCCCGTTACCGGCAGATTCAGCGTTTCATTGTATTTATCGAAATTGACAGAAACACCGGCACTTAACCGATGGTCATTATCAATCAGTCCCCCACCCTCAAAATTACCCTGATAAATGGCATTGAGATAGGCGTTGAGTTGGTCCGCCTTCCAGTTCCGCAGGCCGTAAGAGTTATTCAGATTATGATAACTGACAGCCGTGATGACAGCTACAGACGAGCCGCTTTCTTCATCAAACACATAGCCGTTTTTGAGGAACCCTTCCACTCGCCATGTATCGAGGTTGATATGGTAAGGATTAGCTATTGTATCCGCATGATGGCCTAACTGACCAGCGCGTCTGCGGTCGTACAGTCCGCGCACAAAAGCCTGGAACGTATAATCGCCATGGCGGTAGAACCAACGGTTAGCAAGGTTGGCATTGATGGTTTTCGGCATATCCACAAACGAGTCGTGGTTGCCATCCATTGCCATGAAATTCTGTCCGTAATGCGCCAAGAGACCTGTGTAGAGCGACTCATGATGACAATGCTCATGCTCGTGCTCTTCGCCTACATTGTGATGGTGCACATGTTCCTCCTCTTTGAGCGGAATTTGCCATCCGCCCATAATATTCGCCTCCGCCATCGTTTCGGAATTGAACATCAGGTTGAGAGACAAAGGATTTTGGGTGTTAGGTTTGAGCAAATCGACGTTGATTTGTCCGGAAGTGGCTTCATAGCCGTTGATGACGGACGATGTACCTTTGCTGACCTGAATGCCGCTCATCCAGGGTCCGGGAATATACTCCAGTCCGAAATTCTGCGCCAAGCCTCGCACGGCAGGCGTGTTCTCTTGAATGAGTTGCACATAAGTGCCGCTCAGTCCGAGCAATCGGATTTGTTTGGCTCCCGTTGCGGCGTCCGAGTAAGCCACATCGACGGATGCGTTGGTCTCAAACGCCTCGCTGAGGTTACAGCATGCTGCGCGGCACAGTTCCTCCGTGCCGATGGTTTGGGTATCAAAAGCCGATGTGCGACTTTTGATGACGCCCATACGCCGTTCGGTAATGGTCACTTCGTCCAAAACCGTTTCATCGATGAGCACGATGGTCAGCGGCTGGCGATTAAGGATGGTGAGTGTGTCGTTATGGCATCCGACGAACGAAGCCACAAGGCGGTTCGTGCTCTTGACCGGCATCAGCGTAAAATTGCCCTCAAAGTCAGTAGCGACACCTATGCCCGTGTTGGCCCAATAGACGTTGGCGCCCACTAACGGTTCACCGTGCTCATCCAGCACAACGCCGCTAATCTGCGCATGTAGAGACATGCACCACATCACCAAAAATATGGATATGAACCACCGCTTCAGCATCGTTTTTCAATTTCGGCTGCAAAAGTACTGCTTTTTGCTGACATACGCAATACCTAATTATGGTGATTTTTGCTTTTGTGCACAAAGTGAACACGTTTTTTGCATTTTTATTTGCACATGTTATTTTTTTTTACTACCTTTGCAGCGAAAATTGTTGAGTTATGTCGTTTTCGGAGTTTTGGACAGTAATCAAGATAAAGAAATGGGGTAAGTATGTGGTGACCATTCTTGCCTTTTTGGCGATATTTCTCTTTATCGGCGACCAAAGTCTGATTCAGTTCGTGAAGCGCGGGCGGGAGATCCGGCAGTTGGAAGAACAGCGCGATATGTACCAGAAAGGCACAGACAAAGCGCAACGCGAGATCCAGACGCTGCATAACCCCGACAGTTTGGAGCGCTACGCGCGCGAACATTATTATATGCACACGGCCAATGAGGATATTTTTCTCGTTGAAGAGTAAGTTCAAAATCACGGAATAATATACATAGTATATTATAGGTGTGGGTGGGATACGACATACTCCCGATGAGCCCTTGAGACACTAAGCACATGAAACTATCGAACATCATACTGATCATCGGCATCGTCATTTTGGCGGTAGGCGCGGGTCTGAGCATCGCGAAAATAGAACCGTGGGCGGACTACGTGTTGATTGCAGGTGCGGCCGTTGTTATCATTCGCGGGTTTATCCGAAATCACGAGCGAGATGATAGACCGGAATAGGCAGGAACATATTATTTTAGGTGTTGACCCGGGAACGCTTTTTATGGGATATGCCATACTGCACACGGTTGGTCAACAGGTTGAAATACTGGAGTTTGGCGCATACGATGTGCATAAGTTGGAAGGTCAGTATCCGCGGTTGCAGAAAGAGTTTTTCTTTCTCCAAGAGCTGATTGACAAACACAAGCCAAGCTGCCTGGCGATAGAGACGCAATTCGTGGACAAGAACCCGCAGACGATGATCAAGATTGTTCATGCGCAGGGAGTGGCGATTGCCGCGGCGCTGAGCAAGGATGTACCGATCTATGAGTACTCGCCGATGAAGATCAAAATGGCGATAACGGGTAACGGTCATTCGTCCAAGGAACAAGTGGCGGGCATGCTACAGCGGTTTATGCACATCCCGGACGAGCAGATGCCGAAGAAATTAGACGCGACGGATGCTTTAGCTATCGCCTATTGTCATTTTCTGCAACTGGGTTTGCCGGTTCGCGAAGGCGGTGCAAAAGACTGGACGACATACGCCAAACGCAAAGGACTGACAGACAAAGAGTTGACGGGTCCGAACGCACAGTTGATGGCCGCGCTGGCAAGTGTAAATAAGAAAAAGAAATAACAATCAATAAACATTTAACATTAATCATTAAACATTACGATTATGGCTTACAAGATTTCAGACGACTGCATTGCATGCGGTACTTGTATTGACGAATGCCCGCTGGGCGCAATTCACGAAGGTGAAGAGCATTACACCATCGATCCGGAAGTGTGCGCAGAGTGCGGAACATGCGCAGATGTTTGCCCGAGTGGTGCCATCAGCCTCTAAAAAAGGTGCATTTTTAAACAAAAAATGTGTAATTTTGAGGGATTACGTACTGTAGTCCCTCATTTTTTTGCAAAAAATGCCATATAGGTATTGCAAATATGGATTATTTTTTGTAATTTTGCAGCGGATTTAAATGTTTTAATTAAAAAATAGCAAAAAATAATACCTATATAGCCATGTTAGACGCTTTTTTTAGAATTCATGATTTCTTGGTGGCTCACTCCTCCATGCCTCTGCGACGGCAACTTATGGACGAGATTAACTGGGAAGATCGTTTAATTGCCATCAAAGGAGGCCGCGGAGTAGGAAAAACGGACTTCTTGTTGTCGCGTGTGAAGGAAATTGAAACGGAGTGGCAGAAACAGCAGGAACTGGAAGAAGCCCAAAGCAAACGGCGCAAGAGAAAGAACCAAAAGGAACTCCGTCCGTGTCTGTATGTGAACATAAGCGATTTCTTCTTCACGGAACATACGATTGTTGAGGTGGCGAGCAAGTTCGTTCGCATGGGCGGCAAATATCTGTTCCTTGACCAGTTGTTCAAATACCCGAGTTGGTCGCGTGAGTTGAAGCGTTGTTACAACAAATACCCGGAGCTGCATATCATTTTCTGCGCAACGCCGGTGATGCCGATTGATGAGGAGAATAATGACTTGAAGGATATTGTGAATACCTACAATCTGCGCGGTTTCTCGTTCCGCGAGTATTTGAATCTGCAGACAGGACTGAAGTTGCGTTCCTACTCGCTGGATGAGATTATTATGCACCATGCTTCTATCTCGCGCGAGATATGCGAGCGCGTGCATCCGCTGGACTACTTCAAGCACTACATGGATCATGGCTATTATCCTTCGTATCTTGAGAGTAAGAGTTTTGAAGCGGAGTTGCTGAAGACGATGAACACGCAGTTGGAAGTGGACGTGCTGATGATCAAACAGATCGATGTGGCATGTCTGCATAAGTTGCGTAAATTGCTGTATATTCTGCTGCGTGAGGCTCCTTGTGCGCTGAACATCAGTAATATATCCGAGGAAATCAAACTGAGTCGTGCGACGACGATGAACTACATCAAGTATCTCAAAGACTCCCGTCTCATCAACCTACTCTACCTTGAGGACCGCAATTTCCCGATGAAGCCGACGAAAGTATATATCCACAATACCAACCTTGCGCGCATGATTTTCACCCGCGACATCGACCCGATGGACCTGTATGAGACATGCTTCTACACGTTCATCCACGGCGCACACAAAGTGAATGCAACCGAACGCAGCGCGATGTTTGTGGTGGATGGCAAATACTATTTTGACGTGCGTGAGAAACCGTCTGCCCGCGACACCATTCGTCCGACGGCGGTAGCAGAGATGGAACTCGGACGCGGAAACATGATTCCTTTGTGGCTATTAGGATTCTTATACTAAACAACAATTAATATCCCATTTTTATGTCAAAAGAAAAGAAATTTATGACAATGGATGGTAACGCAGCTGCGGCACATGTGGCTTACATGTTCACCGAGGTAGCTGCTATCTATCCTATCACGCCGTCGTCTCCGATGGCAGAGAACGTGGACGAGTGGGCTGCCGCAGGTCGCAAGAACCTCTTCGGCGAGACCGTACTCGTGCAGGAGATGCAATCCGAGGCCGGTGCAGCAGGTGCCGTTCACGGTTCGCTGAACGCAGGTGCGCTGACCACCACTTTCACGGCTTCGCAGGGTCTGCTCCTCATGATCCCGAACATGTACAAGATCGCCGGTGAGCTCATCCCGACCGTCTTCCATGTATCGGCTCGTACGCTCGCTTCGCACGTGCTCTGTATCTTCGGTGACCACCAGGATGTCATGGCTTGCCGCCAAACCGGTTTCGCTATGCTCGCTGAGGCTTCCGTACAAGAGGTAATGGACCTCGCCGGTGTGGCTCACCTCGCTACTATCAAGAGCCGCGTGCCGTTCCTCAACTTCTTCGACGGCTTCCGTACTTCGCACGAGTACCAGAAGGTAGAGGCGATGGACATGGAGGATCTCCGTCCGCTCGTTGACTACAAGGCACTCCAGGAGTTCCGTGAGCGTGCTCTCAGCCCGATGCGTCCTGAGATGCGCGGTATGGCGGAAAACCCCGATGTCTTCTTCGCGCACCGCGAGAGCTGCAACCGTTACTACGACGGCGTAGCAGACATCGTTTCCGACTACATGAAGGAGATCTCGAAGATCACCGGTCGCGAGTATCGTCCGTTCAATTACTACGGCGCTGCTGACGCAGAGAACATC
>JAGCFX010000037.1 GCA_017649925.1 Paludibacteraceae bacterium
CCAAAGAGTTTGTGCGCTATATGCGCCGCTCCGCCACCATGCATGCCCGCAAGGTTACTGCCGAACACAAAAATCTCGTTCGGCTTCAAGGAAGTGATATACTCCGGTGTTACATGTAGTGTCATAATAATTCTGTCAATTTATCTTCTCGAATGATCTTCGGTGCGCTTTTGCCTGCGAGAACAAGGATTTTCTTCCCGTCGCGATAGATGTGCAACTGCCGCGAGCGGACAACTGCTGTCAGCGTCGGGTCGGTTTCTATCTGCTCGCGGATAGCACGGTATTCGCCATCCGGGGCAAATAACTTTCGCTGCAAGTGCGAGCACATATTTGCTGTATCTATTATCATTTATTATCTTTTGTATTTGAATCGGAAGGGCTTTTTACTTGTAGAGAACATTCTGTTTTCTAGCGCAAGAACGAGTTGAACATCAAAGTAAACAGACATTTTTATTCCTTTCTTTGTGATGATATCCATTTTGTCGCACATAGAAGGAGTCAGAGTTTGCTGTTCAAACTCCACCTGCATAACATAATTCATAATTGTGTATTCGTCATTAACACAAACTACATGTAGTGCAGTCTCTTCTGTTAAAGCATCCCCTGTTGCATAAACAGCATCCATTAGCCGATCATACTGCCATAAATATTTGCTTGTTGTGATACTATCATTTGCATTGTATGCTGCAATAAAACGCATTCGTAGTGCGCCTAGATTCAAAGGCGATTCCGATAATAACGAATCCACGTACATGATGACGCCATCATTACCCTCTGCTTCATAAATAGCATTAAGCCGTTTCATGCTCATTCCTGATGAAGGAGTCCCATAAAATGCCGAGCCATAGTAAATAGCCTGAAAGTCACGGATGGACAGAGTCGTGTCTTGTGCTTGAAAACGATTTAAAAGCAAATTGTAATTGGATTGCCCCATTGTTTGAATGCCTTCATAATCAGGGAGAAGGAAATCTTTTGCGAAAGCCGTCGTGACGATGTGCACACAACAAATCAGTAATAATAGAGTCTTTTTCATAATCATAATTACTTCATACGCGAAATCCAATCGCTACGCGCATATTATACATTACTATATTTAAGATATTTGAGAATGAATCTCAGAGCCAGAATAGCGATAACAATGATAACCCAAATGAGTCTGCGGTCTTTTTGACCTACAGGCTTGTCTTGGGCATGTTGCTTCCAATAGGCCAGAATATTCTCTAATGCCTCGTCCACATTTACTCCCGCATTCTCAATTGATTCCATGGGGACAAAGACAAGTCCTAATTCACTTGTAGAAACGAACTTAAACATTAAAAAGGAATCAAACACCTTGATTTCATCCAATTCATACCAAGGTGCAGAGACTGCCAGATTCACATAAATCTTTCCCTCATCATCGTCTTCTTTGTCTTCCTCATCTTCTTCGGCATCCTGTACCGGCACCCAATACCCCACACCATTTTCATCAAAGCCGATGTAAGTTCCCTTATCTGCTATTTTCTGGAATGAAGATGCGGTAAAAAGCGCCAAGCCCAAGATAATAAGTATACAGACACCCAATATGATGAGGGCTAACACCCATTCGCCGACCATTATTACTCCCAAGATCATTGCGGCAAATATAAGGTAAGCGTACCATGGGATTGAGATAGTATCAGTAAGATAATATCGCACATATGTCCGGAAATCTCCTTGTAGAAGGAAATAAGAAGGCTGCGAATCTCTAATCTCGCTGTACAGTTCATTTCTTTTAAAGCGTTTCATATTTTTGTTTGTGTAATCTATGTTCTATTGAGGGAGGAGCACTCCGGGGAGGCGCTTCATGAGCGGATCATCGACATCGAAGGGCAGGCCTGTTTGCGTCAAGGTGGTCAGGAACGAACGGATAACAGATAACTGATGCTGAACGTAGAGCTCGGTATTCGCCATCCGGGGCAAATAACTTCCGCTGCAAATGCGAGCACATGTTAGTAGTGTCTATCAATTTCATGTCTCTTTAGTACAATAATTCGGGCGCAAAGGTACAACAAAAACTGCACATATGCAAGGATTTGCGGGATTTTTAGTTGTTTATGGCTGTTTTTTGGCGAAGGAGGGCTTGGATGAAGGTATCGAGTTTGGAATACTGCTTGCGGTAGAGTTTGGATGCGCCGGGACGCAGTTTTTTCTCGAAAGGCGCTTCCGGATCGGGTTTCTTGAACTGGGCATAGAAACGGGTACGATAGTTCTCCAGCCGGAGGCGGAGTTCGGCTATATGCGCGCGCTCTTCGGGTGTCATCGCGGCGAGTTCTTCGTCGGTGTAGCGCTCGGAACGGATGATTTCAGTCGTCATACGGCTGACTTCGCCGAAAGAGCGCATATTGGCGAGTTCGGCGCCTTGTGCGGGCGTTCTGTCGAAATCGCGCGGATGAGCAATTTTGTAAGACTCCTGAACGCCGACTTTGAGGACCGCGCCGTTGGGTGCGCGATACTTCTTTTGGCGCATGACAATTCCGCTATTTTTCTCAAATTCCCCGTGCATTTCTGCCACGGGTGCATGTAACTTAACTTTTGTCATAGAATGGCACAGTTTTTGTAGTATATTTTATAGGATTTCAAGATTTCTAACTTTAGTTAGGATTTCGAGTGTCCGTCAAGTTTTTCTCCCGCTTACGTGATAGGAACAACAGGCTAATGACGCGGTAACCACCCGGTTATCACGCGCTAATCACGCGCTTTTGGATGCTTTTAACCCTTATAAAACCTCGATTTTAGGTCGAGGCGGTTGCGGGGCGAAGCGGGATGTTGTAGGACATTGGAATGTACGGCCACAAGCGGTTGCTCCAAACGGGAAAAAGAACACTTTTGAAATCGAGTGCAAAGGTACAAAAAAAATCCCACATGTGCAAGTTTTTGTGGGATTTTTTGTCGTTTTACCAATTCATGTTCTCTAAGAAAAGGTCGGCTTCGGCAAAGTCACTCCAGTCTTCGGTGGAAGTAGCGGAATAGACCGGAGAATAATTGACCGTAGTGTCCGTAGTTGGTGAAGAAGGATACGTCCAACGAACGAGTGACCAGATGCCTGCCACCAGCACAAGGGATGCGGCAATGCCCCAATACCATCTGCGATGAGAAGTCGGACGCAAACGAGACTTCGAATGCGCAAAATAGTTCTCCGGAACTTGGTAAGGAGTCCGCTTTTGGACTTGATCAAAGATATTTTCGCATTTATTGGGAGATTTTGGACGTAACATAGTTGCTTATTTTTTCTTTTGCGTAATGATAATTGGTTTTGGCGGCGGAGACAGACGAGCCTGTGACGGCAGCTATCTCTTCGTACGGCAGTTCGTCGTAATAGCGCAAGTTGAAGAC
>JAGCFX010000038.1 GCA_017649925.1 Paludibacteraceae bacterium
AGGTTGAGGTATATCTGTTTTTCTAACCATATTATTTGCGGCCTACTATCTGGCCTGAATATTGTAAATCAATCTGTTTATATTCGGGGTACCCGATGCGGGCAAACCCTTTCTCGTATAACTTCTCCAGCGCATCGAGCCGTTGCTCTGCACCGGGGAGTGCTCCGAGAACGATCGTGTAATTGTGGCTATCGTCCAGCAGTTCGATCATCTTCGGGTTGATGACGCGTATGGTGTGGATCTTCTGCCGCCAGTAGCGGTTATCGCTCAGCCACTCAACAAAGTCGTACATCTCACCTTGGGCCTGTTGCTTGCCTATACGTCCTTTCACGACCACCACGGGCGTGCTGACCGATGCGCGGATAGGCATGATCTTCCGGTCGGTGTCAAGGTAATAGTGCTCGTCAGCCTGGATGAGCATCATCGGCTGGCGTTGGCGAACAAGGATTCGCAGTTCGCCTTTTGCGAGTTTGTAACACTCGGCCTCACGAAGCATGGAGTGGGTAAGCAGGTGACGCTCAATCTGTTGGCAACTGATCTTCGACAGTGGCTGGCCAATCTGCCAGAGTCCTGCCTGGTGCAGCTGTTCGCGCAGTTCGCCTACGCTGACATACTGCCGGTCGGTGCTATCCTTGATGATGACACTGATCTTCGCGCACACAGGGTCAGCCGCACGACGCGAAGCCGTTACGCCTGCACCGATCACAACGATAGCCATCGCCACCGCTAACAATCCGTTTACTATTGCCTGTTTGCTTAACAATGGTTCTCTTTAACTATTTAATGTTTCCGCAATCGCGGGAACCAGCCTGTCGATATCTCCCGCACCGATGGTCAGTACGGCAACCGGTGAGAGATTGTTTGCCCGCTTGCCGATCTCCGCAAGCAGCGCTTCCTTGCTGAGAATCTGTTTGCGCGGCAGTGTGATCTTGCTGAGCAGCATCTCCGAGTTCACGCCCGGTATAGGCAGTTCGCGTGCCGGATAGATGGGCAGCAGAATCACTTCATCCAAGGTCGAGAGCACCGCTGCAAACTCATCTGCAAAGTCGCGCGTACGGGTGTAGAGGTGCGGCTGGAAGATGCCGAGCAGATGACGCGTCGGGTACAATTTCCGAACAGAAGCGATCGATGCGGCTATCTCCTGCGGATGATGGGCATAGTCGTCGATATACGCGATTGCCGGTGTTTGTACGTGGATGTTGAACCGCCTGTGTACACCCGCAAACGATGCCAATCCGGCGCGTATCTCATCCTCCGTCACGCCGTTCATCAGGGCGATGGCAGCAGCTGCAACGCTGTTCTCAATGTTCACCCACACCGGCACGCCGAGCGTCAGTCCTGCTATTACTCCGTCCGGGTGATGCAGGTCGAAGACCAGGCTGCCTTCGCCGGCAATAATATTCGCGGCATAATAGTCGGCGCGACTATCTCCGGCAGAGTAGGTGAGTACGCGCGCTCGGCCGGATATGTTGAGCCGCTCTTGCAGGCCATGCTTGAGCAAGATCGTGTCCGATACCAGTGAGCAGTAATGCTCAAAACTCTCGCGGTAAGCTTGAGGCGTGCCGTAGATGTCAAGGTGATCGGGATCGACGCTTGTAACAACCGTCATGTACGGGCGCAGGTGATGAAAACTCCTGTCGAACTCATCGGCTTCAACTACCACGTACGGGCTGTTGCTGTCCAGAAGCAGGTTCGTACGGTAGTTCTCGCTTATGCCGCCGAGGAACGCGTTGGTGCCTATATGCGATTGTCGGAGCAGATGCGCGAGGATCGTGCTGGTGGTCGTTTTGCCGTGTGTGCCGGCTACGCAGAGCGGTCTTTTGAGCGATGTGATCTGTCCCAAAGCCTCTGCGCGCTTGTGTATGTGTGCGCCGTGCGAGAGCAAGTGTTGGTAGAGTCGGGTGTCTTGAGGCACAGCCGGTGTCCAAACGACTGACAGTCCATCCGCTGCAAACGGTAGGTTGGCGGGATCATCGTCGTAGAACACACTGATCCCTTCTTTCTCCAGCGCCCGTGTGAGATCTGACGGTGTGCGGTCATAGCCGGCTACGGTGTAACCCTCGTGACGGTAATACCGCGCCAAAGCGCTCATGCCAATGCCGCCTATGCCTAAGAAAAATATCTGCTTGTCAGTTTTGTTCATGTCTTACCGCTCTGTGCGTGCAAGAATCATTGCTTGGTGTAGTAGTACCTCGTCTCTTTCTTTGCCGGATTGTTTTCGCCTGTATCGGCAAACCGCTCGTTTGTTTCCGACTCCGTGCGGATGATGTTGTTGTCAGGATAATACTCGTAGCTGACGCGTCGTACTGAGCTGAGTTCCAGTTCGTTGTCGGCTAAGCGTTGGTCGCCTTTGAAACGCATGTATTTCTCATGAAGCGTGATATTGCCGTGCGCGTCGTATTCCTTCACTTCCTTGCCGCTCATGTAGATGTACGCTCCGTGCGATTCCACGGGGTAGGTGAAACACTCCGTGTTGCGGCCGGCATCATCGTATTGCGTATAGACGGTTTTTTCTGCTTCTGCAGTCCGCAAAGAGTTCTTGTCATTGCCTTGTAAGTGATAGTAATATACCGAATCCTTCCGCTCGCCGGTGTAGTAGTAATCCCGTTTGTACGAATTATACTTATACATATATGCCTGATTGGATACCAGTTCGCACAGTATCATTGCGCCGTGCGAGTCGTATTGATAGGTATAAGTTAAGGATGTGTTCCACTTGTTGTTGTCCCATGTTTCGGTGGCTTCTGTTGTCAGTTGACCGGCCTCATTGTAGGTGCGGGTGGTTCTGCTGCTTGCTTCCCACAAAGGCGGATTGCCGTAGGTCGTTTGCTGTAGAATGCGGCCTTGGGCATCCAGTTTGTTGTAAGTCGTTTTGGCCCGTTGAGTCCATTGGCTGTTCTCCCACCCATAAACAAACTCGCCGCTTTTCTTGCCGCTAGAATACGCATACACGCGCTTCTGCGAAGCGATATCGTTGACATAGATGACCGTGCTGTCCAGACGGTAACCGTTCACGAACTCCGTGCCCTGAGGATCATCGTTGCCATGGGGATCGACGGGCTTGTTTTTGTCATTGCAGCCGCACAGCACTACCGCTGCCAGCAACAGGATGTATAACTTCTTCATAAGAACATACCAATTCGACCTACAAAGATACAAAAAATAATTCACATTTGCAAATTTTCTTGAAGAAAATTGACTTTTTCCTGAATTTTCTTACTTGGATGTCCATTACAAGGGCCTTTGCAAGGAGGTATGAGGCAGTTTGCGGGGGCTCATTTTGGGAGCAAAATGCAACAAATAGTATATAATACTACGTATTATATAGTGTAAGGCAACAATTGCAAAAAAGAGGGGTTTATCCTATGGTTATCATTTGGATATGTTATGGATATCATTTGGTAAGGGGTCGATGCGTGCCCAGTGGGGGCTCGAAAAAGGGTTAATAGAGATCGGAATCAATAGGGGATTCTGGTGTCTTTTCTACTTCCTCAGAAAGTGAGAATCATGGGGGATTTAGGGAAAGTGGCAAAAAAAATCGCGTGGGATTTAGGATTTTTGCTGAAAAATTTGCAGAAGTCATTTATTTTTTGTAACTTTGCATAGTTTTGGCTTCAATATTCAACCTTTAATTACTTACCTTATGGAAACGAAACCGTTACGGCCGTGGATCATCACTATTATTGTTGCATTTTTTACGTACATTGCGTACGTTATGTGCGGTAGTGCGATGCCGGCATTGGCAAAAGCTACGAACATTGCTCTCGGCACAATTCAAAAAGGATTTCAAACTGGCAATTTGTTGATTTATAGCATTATGTTAGTTGCGTGGTTGATGTCCGGGCTGCGCGTTTGGCAAAACGACAAAGACAACAAAACGGCACAATACGGCGGTCTTCTATTAATGTGCTATGGTATAACAGGTTTAGTGTGGCAGACATTGGCGTTTTTAGGACTGTTCATACAAACGAACCTTGTGCCAATGCCATTATACATCACCTTTACGATACTAACGGCCATGCTAATCGGTGCGGCAATGATTGTGTTGGCAAATCATTACGGGCATAAAACAATGTTGTGGTTATCAATTAGTTATGCAGCATTAAGCATAGTATACACCCCGCTACACTTTTTGATACTTTGCCAAGCAACCAACATCACAACAATCAGTGTTTCTTATAGTCTGCTAAGCAGCGCTGCGGAAGTCATCTTGATCGTGTTCCTGTTCAAATGGGCGAAACTGGTGAGGAGTTCGTCATTGTATACATAAGTTTTTTATTTTTAGCGAAAACAAAAGAGTATCAGCGAACATTGTCGCTGATACTCTTTGGCTTTTATGAAATGCGCAAGCGCTTTATTTTCTTCTTTGTTGATTATAAATGGTTGTTTCTATGATATAAATTACCATTCATCGTCTTTTGCATCACTTCGAATAGCATTGTCAAAAGATCTCAAGAGCATTTCCATGTGGTCAGCTACTACGTTAGCAACGTTATCAAGTTTTGCTGCTTTTTGTTTATATCCATTTGATGTCCCTTTTTTCCATTCTTCTGGCGTTCCCCAACCTGTAATCGGTTTGCCATCAACGAGCGAATTATCACAACGAATGTTGTCAATAACTATACGTGCCTTACCATCTTTAACAGCTATCGTCAGCAAATATTTACATTCCATACTTACAGTAGCATTAAGAGGAAGTATCGCGATTGGTTTCAAGATGAATTTACCAGTGTTTTCATCAGCAAGATCAGTAACAGTTTTTGCTGAATTATACGTGGTAGCAATCCAAGTTTTTACCGCTGAAAAAAGTGCAGTTTTGTCTTTTGAGGGATTTTCCACCACTTGTGTAAACGTAACGAGATTTGACTTCTCATTTACTTGAAGGCGTTCTACTCCGCCTTGTGCATGCATTGTTGTTGCCATCATTATGGCAAGTGTGCAAATGATTGTTTTTTTCATAATAGAATTGTTTAATTATGGGTTAATTTTCTTCAATTTAGCGTATAAAAAACGTGAGCCATCTGTTATTGGTTCATTCGGGTCTCGACTCCCACCATATCCAATGCAGAAAGCCCACGCATTCGCGTGAGCGTTTCGCATTATTTTAGGAATATGGCAATTCAAGTTGTCGAGAAATGAATGAATCCTCAAATAAAGCAAACGCTTCGTATTTTCATTATGTCCTCACTTTTTTATGCTGCTGAGGTCAGCTATCTTGCATCTAATTATATCTATATTCGAAGTAGGGCAGGGCGAAATACTTCTCAATCAGTTTGTTCAGTTCGTCTTGGATGTTTTGTGCCCAAAAGCCGACAAAGACAATGAACTTATTGGTGTCCCATGTAACTCTTCCGTAGGTTGGTTTGTCGGGATCGGGGTGTTCATAATCAATGACCTTAATCCCTTTAGCAGCGATATCCTCGATCATCTTAGGCGTCAGTTCTTTCTTGTAGACGCCAAAGAAATCATGTTCATTCGGATCGTACCAGAAGATTCCTACGGCAGGCATCGGTTCGTCAAACGACTTCATGTCCGCCATAATCTCCTCTTTCTCGCTATGTGATAAAGTAGTCATAGTTTGGTCAGTTATGCTATGCGACTGCAAAGATACAAAAAATATTTGATATTTGCAAATAATTTGGGCAATTAGTGACATGTCAAGGTATAAAAAAAGAGGAATTTGTTGAATTTTGCGATAAATGTTGTGCGGAAATTTGGAAATATACAATAATTGTTGTACCTTTGCGCTCGCTTTCGACCGAAAGCCCCCAATGGGGTCCCCGAAAGCTATCAACAGATAGGTTTTGGGGAGAGCCAAAGCAATTGTGCGCTTTATGGCGCAGCGCGCCATCCGGAAGCACAATTTGCTGAAGGCGAGCGCGGGATATAGTTCAGCCCGGTTAGAATGCCTGCTTTGGGAGCAGGAGGTCGTGAGTTCGAATCTCGCTATCCCGACAAGAAATTCGGC
>JAGCFX010000039.1 GCA_017649925.1 Paludibacteraceae bacterium
GGCAGACGAGGCGCTGAAGAGCGTCACCGGTACGTACGGCCGCACGACCAAAGAGCAAGGTGCAGTTAAATCGATTGATCCACGCAAAAACTAAGGAGGAGAGACTATGATTCGTGAAGTAAAATTTGAGTCGCAAGACCGCCGCGAGAAACAGATTCTCGCCGCTCTGAACGCTAACGGTATCGCTTCCATCGAGGAGGCCAACCAGATTTGCGAGCAATACGGCCTCGATCCTTATCTGACCTGCGAGGAGACCCAGCGTATTTGTTTTGAGAACGCGAAATGGGCTTACGTAGTAGGCACCGCTATCGCGCTGAAGAAAGGCTGCAAGAACGCCGCTGACGCTGCCGAGGCTATCGGTATCGGTCTGCAGGCATTCTGTATTCCGGGTTCCGTAGCTGACGACCGCAAGGTAGGTATCGGTCACGGTAACTTGGCAGCTCGTCTGCTGCGCGAGGAGACCCAGTGCTTTGCTTTCCTGGCAGGTCACGAGTCTTTCGCAGCTGCTGAGGGCGCTATCAAGATTGCTGAGATGGCGAACAAAGTTCGTAAGAACCCGCTTCGTTGCATCCTCAACGGTCTGGGCAAAGACGCTGCTATGATCATCAGCCGTATCAACGGTTTCACCTACGTACAGACCGAGTTCGACTATTTCACGGGCGAGTTGAAGATCGTTCGTAAGAAAGCGTACAGCGATGGTCCGCGTGCGAAAGTGAACTGCTATGGTGCAGACGATGTTCGCGAGGGCGTTGCAATCCTTTGGCATGAGAACGTTGACGTTTCGATTACCGGTAACTCGACGAACCCGACGCGTTTCCAACACCCTGTTGCAGGTACGTATAAGAAAGAGCGCGTGCTCGCAGGCAAGCCGTACTTCAGCGTTGCTTCCGGTGGTGGTACCGGTCGTACGTTGCACCCGGATAACATGGCAGCAGGTCCTGCATCCTACGGTATGACGGATACCCTCGGTCGTATGCACAGCGACGCTCAGTTTGCAGGTTCGAGTTCCGTGCCCGCACACGTTGAGATGATGGGCTTCCTCGGTATCGGCAATAACCCGATGGTAGGATGTACCGTGGCATGTGCAGTAAATGTAGCATTAGCGCTCAGCAAGTAAAAAAAAGAAAGCCTCCCCCTAGCCCCTCCCTAAAGGGAGGGGGACAAAGGGATGGATAGATAAGCAAACAATTAAAAATTATTTAAGGTAAAATGAAAAAAATTCTTTTGGTAGCCGTAGTCGCTTTAGCGAGTGTAATGGCTTATGCGCAACCTCGCGCTATCGGTGTTCGCCTTGGCGAGTTTGATGGTGTATCTTATCAACATGGCTTTGGAGATAAAAGCATGTTGGAAGTAGAGGCCGGTTTTAACTGGGGTAACTACTGGGGCAACCGTATGGTTGGCTGGGAGAATGGCAATGAATGGCACATGTATGGCCACAACGTACAAGCTGCCGTTACCTATGACTGGATCCATAACTTCCCATGGGAGCACAAAGGCGAATGGAACTTGTTTTACGGTTTCGGTGCAGCCGGTGGTTTCGGTTGGTATGGCTATACCCATGTTTCAGGTCAGGTTGTCGGTGATGATGGAAACTGGGGTTTTGCAGGTATTGCAGGCCGTATTGGTGCAGAGTATAACTTCTGGTTCCCTCTGCAGATCTCGCTCGACTTCCGTCCGACACTGGGCGTAGGTCTGGTAGATGCAGGTTCCCTTGGCACGCAAGCAGGCTTTTACTATGACATCTTCGGCCTTTGCTTGGGCGTACGTTACAAATTCTAATTGAAGAGATTATCGCTAATAGTGCTTAGTGCGCTTATGGCGGTATCGCTTAGCGCAGAGCCTACGTCCGTTTTCGGGCGTGGGCTCTTCCGCTATGCGCAGTTCGGGCACAGTCTGTACGCGGACATGCATCCGAACTTCCCGCGTATGGATATTCCTTACGCGACCAACAATGCCGTTTATGACTACGGCAGCCACACCGGTCAGGCATATCGATGGCAAACGATGGGTCTTTTCGGTTTAAACCTGCCGATATGGTATAACAACCTTGGCGATTCGACTTTTGCGCTGTCGGTTAACATGCATCTAAGTGCGAACCTCTGGATGGATTTTTATGAGTTCAGCACCTCGCCGATTGTTGATACCGACTACCGTATCGGTCTGCCGACCGTCACTTTTCTGCATCGTCTCAATCGCGGTTTTGCGAAGAACTATTCCATTCAATGGAGTCCATTCAAGCATGAGAGCACGCACATCGGCGATGAGTTGCAGATTCGCTATATCGACCGTGACTACGCGCTGCGCCGCGTGAATGTGTCGTATAACTACACGGAATTCATCTTCACGTTCAATGAGGCGGAAGACCGTCTTGCGCAAAACCACTGTTTCCGTCTCGGACTGATGCTGTTGTGGCATGGCGGATGGTTTAACATGGACCCTGACGGTGGTGATGCATCTATTATTGATCCCGAAGGAACGGCAGCGGTACCTTATGTCCGTCGCAGTCCTTGGGAACTATACCTGCAATACCAATACCAGTCGCCAACAAGCAAACATGGTTTCCAAGGTATTGCTTCCGCCGAGATTCGTAACCGCGAGTGTTACGGTTTTGACCTCGGCGTTACCAACTCTGACAATCCGAAGAATATGCAGCCGGAAAGCCGCGTATTTACCTATAATATCTTCGTGGGCGCTCGTTATAACACGCCTACATATGACGGACCTTTCTCGCGCATCGCGTTAGGCGTCCGCGCATATCACGGCAACTGTCCTTACGGTCAGTTCCGCTCTATCCGAAACTACAGCCAAATAGGCGTATGCCTGATGTTTGAATAATATGAAACTCTTAACACTCCTTTTTACGGTCTATTCGCTGGCCTCGATGTTGGTTTATCACTCTGAAGATGAGTTCGGTCATGCTATTTGCGATGCGTTCGATTCTATCCCTGCGCCGACGCAATATGAGACCTTTGCGCTAGACAAGCACACCCTTCGTAATATGGACGCCTTCGGCGTTCAGAAGCGCGATTCGGGACTTTATAAAGCCACTTACAGCCATCGTCTGACAGCTACTGAGGTGCAGAAAAATGCGCTGTATATCGAGCAGTTGCTCAATCAAGCGGCGGTTCGGCAGGACAGTTTGAGCCGTAAGATCTTCGTGCTCGTTCATGATATCACTTATATCACGGACCGCATCGAAGCGGATGCAACGAAGTTGGCGCGCGGGGCAGTGAATAACTTTTTGAGCACCATCACAGGTTCCACCACAGAGAAAGAGATAAAGGATGACTTCCAGGGATTCAAAGTCATCAACCATTCGTATTTGTATCAGTTCGACCATAATCCCGATTCGCTGTACCTGTTCTTTATCGGGCATGTATATGATTTTGACCCGAAGCCGTCGTTGATGGGCGTGGACAATCAAGCGGAATATATCCGTACGCAGTGCGCGCGGTCTATTGACAGAAACATCCTTGCGCTGGGACAACTGGTGGAAGACTTCCGCACGCCGATTCGCATTACCGAGGAAATCAAGAACCGCAAGAAAATCGTCGGATATGCTGTGCAAGCGGGTACGCGCGAAGGACTGCAAGCCAATGGCGAGTATCAGGTCGTTGAGCCTTTGACGGACGAAGCCGGTGTGACCACCTATCAATATATTGCGGACGTTAAGATCAAGAAAGACTGTTTGTGGGACAATCGCTATAATGCGCAATTGGAGCAGACGCCTGCTACCGCTCTCCCTTACACCACACTCATCAAAGTTGCCGGAGGAGACATCAAACCCGGCATGATACTGATGGAGAAGAAAACAGAATAAGCAAAAAGGGCTCGTCATCCCGACGAACCCTTTTTCAATATAACAAACAATCTCTATTTTTTCACTAAGAAAAGTGATGAATTCTTCTTTCTATACGCTATGATACAAACTCCGTGCCAAACTTGCGATTTGTAGAAAAAAATTTGTAATTATTTGTATATTTAAAAAATTATTCGTAACTTTGCCAACGAAAATGATACCCCATTTCCTTGATTATATTGCTATTGAGCGGAAGTACTCGCCGCGAACGGTAGAAGCATATCATGATGATTTGCGGGATTTCTGTCGGTTCTTGGGATGGGAGATTGAGGAGTATCAGCCGAAAGATGTGGGTGAAGACGACGTCAAGACCTGGATGCTGGATTTGCTGGAGAACCAACATCAGTCGCCGCGTTCGGTCAAACGCAAACTATCCGCACTGCGCAGTTTCTATAAGTATTTGCTGCGACAAGGCAAAGTGCAGAAAGACATCACCGCACGTATTATCCCGCCGAAGGCCGACAAACCGCTGCCCGTATTTTTCCGAAAAGAAGAGATGGCGAAGTTTGAACAGAACACCGAAGAACGAATCCAAGCGGCAGACAATCCATTTGAAGAAACACGCAATAATCTGATTATCGAAATGCTGTATCAGACCGGCATGCGTCAAGCGGAGTTATTAGGATTGCAAGATAGCGATCTGGATCTGCAGCAAGGACAAGTTCGCATCTTCGGAAAGCGTCGCAAAGAGCGCGTTGTTCCTATCGGCGAAGGGCTGATACAACTGATAAAAGAATATCAGGAAATGCGCAGCGAAGAGACAGCGCATGCGCCTGCTTTCTTCATCAAAAAGGATAAAAAAGGCGAGATAAAACCGCTGGACAAAAGCACCTTATATAGTATAGTGCGCGCGCGCATGGGCGAAGTGAGCACGCTTAAGAAACACTCGCCGCACGTATTGCGCCATACGTTCGCTACCGCTATGCTGGACAACGGCGCAGACATCCGATCAATCCAAACGCTGTTAGGTCACGCCTCGCTCAGCACAACGCAAGTCTATACGCACACCACGTTTGAACAAATCAAACGCGTCTATATGGCGACCCATCCGCGAGCCAAGAAAAAGTAATCACTCAAAAGAGAGGTAAGGCGCGAGACGCGCGATATCATCTTCCGACAACTCCGGAAGAGCCTGCAATTCCTCTATCGAATGCAATGTTATCCGTTGACGACGAAGGGTATAGATGGCCTTCGCTTGCTCATAGCGCAAATACGGATGGCGATTCAAAATCTCAACAGAACAACTATTCACACGTATTGTTTTCACGTCCGCTGCATCTGCTGTGAAATGCGCCAATAATGTATCCAGATGACATTTAGCGAGAGCTTCATCCGTCAACTGCAATGGCGAATAATAGCCGCCCAACTGCTCGCCATAACGCATAATCTGTGTGGCGTTATAAGATCCGACACCTCGGATGAATTGCAGTTCTGTGGTATCCGTATGGTTAAGATCTATAATTGTATCTTTTTTAATCCGTTTGGTATAACGCCAACCCACGGAATCGCGCCAAAGCGAGTCGGCTAAATGAGCCGAGTCATACATTCGCTGCCGTTCCACCGCCCACTCCGCGAAATGCGCTGCATTAACACGCCGCAGCGAGTCCTTTATTTCCTCCCATGTACGATGTTTCTTATGGGCATAGACAACGGAGTCTTGCGGTTCATCGGTCACCTCCGGCAGTTGAGGTGACGGCCAGAAAGCCGCCACAAACCAAGCAATCAACGCAACACCTATCAGGATGGTTGCCGCTATCCGTTGTTCCTTCGCCAAGAGCATGACTGAATAGTACTTTGTACGTTGCCATCCGCCAAATGAGTGGTAATGGTATCTCCTTGCTGCAGTTCCGCAACAGAACGAATGACTTTTCCGTTCTTCGTAAGCAGACTATAACCCATGCGGTAGAAATGCTCAGGATTGCATGCCGCGAGACGTTGCTCGAGCAATTCGATACGATGACGACGGATGAGAACCTGCCTTTCCGATGTGCGCTGCAGCCGTAACGTGAGTGTCTCCAGCCGTTCACGTTGTTCATCCAGACGATGAATAAGCCACTCGGCAACAGCCGTCGGCGTTTTAAGCGCTTCGTGCGCTACAAGGTCCAGGATGGATACATCACGCGTATGGCCGATGCCGCTTAAAATCGGCAATTCGTACTGTGCACAGACCGCGCACAGTGTGTAATCGTCAAAACAGGAGAGGTCGGCAGTGGCTCCGCCACCTCGTATGATTGCCACACAATCAAAGGTATTCGGAATCTCCTCCAATGCCGCAATGATAGATTTAGCAGCTCCTTCGCCTTGCATCGTAGCCCCGAACAGTTGTGTCTCAAAGCGATAGGGACTATTCTCCAACTGGTGCTGAAAATCGCCATACCCGGCAGCCGAGGACGAAGAAATAACAGCAATGCGGCGAATAAGCGTAGGCAACGGCAACAGTTGTTGCGCATCCAGTAGTCCGTCCGCTTGCAGTTGGGCTATCGTCTGCTGGCGTTGACGTGCGATATCGCCAATAGTGAATGAAGGATCAATGCCGATAATGGAAAGACTGAGTCCGTAAACCGCGTGCCATTGAGGTTCCACCTCCACGAGAATATTCATGCCTGGTTGGAGTTTTTGACCCGTCTCGGACTCAAAATACGCCATCAGCAGTTCTTGCGTCCCCGCCCAACATGTTGCCCGTATCTTTGCCTCTTTGCCTTCCACCAAATCCATATACATGTGCCCACCTTTGCTACTGAGGCTGCTCACCTCCGCCTTTACCCAATACGAAGGTGCCAGATTCTCGTCCAACGCCTCACCGATGATAGCACAAAGTTGTGAAAGAGTTAGTGTCGCCATGGGTCACAGAGGATACAATGTTCTTTACCTTGGAAGCCAAAGAGGACGGTAAACCGCACGCCGATAGACAGATTTCTCAACCAAAAAGCATGGGCATCGACGGTGGAGAACACATGGTCCATCTGATAGGTCGGGAAATCATAAATGGTCTCATCGGGAATCCCGTAGAACACATTGTTGGTCTTCGGAAGTATGTTAATGATACCAAAGTCCACAAATCCCGCTACACGCAAACGGCAGTCAAGTCGGTCTCCCGGTCTCACGCGATACGAATTGGGATTCTGGAAAGTGGTATATTCATAGCCAAGCTCGGCATGCGCTACAATATCGAACTTCAACTTCAGTTTATTGCCCTGTCGCTCAATCGGCACATCTTTTCGAAAACCATGATTGTCCATCTCCTGCCATACGCCCACATAGCGCTCGTATAGTCCGGTCGTTGTGCCCGTTAGGCGCTGCGTGGTCGTGCCCCATACGGCATAGTTCATGTGCACGCCCGCCAAGAAATACCCGAGCCCCTTCAAACCAACGATATAATGCCCCGCATAGATAGGTATCTGCAAGTATAGATGTTGCGCTTCGTCGGTGCGGTCGAAGAAACGATGCTTGAGCGTGAACTCCACATCTTGCACGCCCGACCACGTATCATGCATATGCTCATGATAAATGGACGTATCCGCCACAGCCGTCACTATACGCTGATAGTTAATGCCCAAACCGGACTGAATAAGCAAACCGCTGTATTGATATTCATACACCAACCGAAAACCTGCTCCAACACCACCCGGCAAGACATCTACACCGGGCATGTTATGCAAGAAAGCACTCCACCCCACATCGGCAGAGAAACCGAGCAAGTGATGCGAACCGGTATATTGCGAAGCATGCAAACCAAACAACACATCCGTCTGGTTCTCCACATCTTTGGTAGAGAACCCGTTCACTTCAGCCAAGTGATATTCCCATCGCTCAGCCATCGTGAAACGCCTTTGTGCCCACATCAACGCAGGAAACAAACAAAGCGTTAGAAGGATGTATCGCATGTTTCGCATCGTTCTCTTACAAGAATCTTAATTGCTCTATACGGTTCCTCGGGAGTGTCATTAGACCATAACTGAATGATATACATACCCTCGGTGGACGGCACTTCCACTTCCGTCACATCCGCACGGAAGACGTCCTCTTTCACGAACCGTCCTTCGGTCGTTGTGATGCGGTACATACCATCCTTACGCGAGAGAATATGTACGTACGGATGACCGGTGACCACACATGTCGGCGTGACTGCCAGGTAGCCCATCGTTGGTGCATACGTATCGCCAATCGGATTAGCACCTACCAGAATAGGACATGTCTGGAAGTCTTCGTCTTCTCCGTTGCGCGTCAAGCGCACATGATACTGCTCGCCTACATCCAGTCCTGTCGGGATATAGAGGTATGGCAGCGTCTGCCCCACTAACATCGAGTCGCCTTGATACCACTGGTACTCCGTCCATTGATAACCACCATTGTACTGCTCGTTCAGCAAAGCGATCACATCGCCATAACGCTGTTCAAGCAACCAAGCCGGGTAACTCATGACGAACGTGGTGTCTGCAAAGCAGTCTTCCATCGGCCGCTGACAGAATCCGTTATCCAAAACCAGATGAATAGCGTAGTTGTCCGGCCGCGGGTACTTCGTGCGGTCATTATCGCGCAGCGGCGTCGGCACAGTGATGATCATCGGGTTGGTGTATTCCGTTACAGGCACATCAATCATATCCTCAAAGCCCATCGCATGACCCAGACTGTCGTAATAGAGCGAGAACGCCACTGGATCATGACTGGTGTAGGTATAATAGAGGTCAAAGGCCTGCTCTTGGCTACACATCGAATCGGCCCAAACAGTAGGAACTGTCGGTGGAATAATCGCCAAATGCGTGTAGATGAAATGGTGACAACCTACAGCATTGAGCGTGGTGTCCTTGTAATCACCCGGCTGCGTGTACAGATGATCAAGCACATGCAGCGTGTCGTTATAACAAATGGTGTCATAGTTCACCTCGAAGGTGGTATCCAATACCGTGAGATAGAGGTGGTAAACGGAATCACAACCATGGATAGAAGTCAGAGAATCATAATAAAAATGGGTGCCCGGCTCAATGTCGCGGAACAAACGTTCTTGCCATTCGTAAGTTTCGTCTGCACAAATCGTATCGGTGACAGCATCGTAATAGTCACTCCAAACAACGAGTTGGAATTCATAGACGGAGTCGCACTGAAACTCTTTCGTCTGGAAACTATCTTTGAAAGAATAGAAGCCGGGCGTGAGATCAGCATACGTATGCTCGCGCCATGTGACAGACTGGTTGGCACAAATGGTGTCCTTATCCAAATGATAGTACTGCGGCAGTACGTGTACATCAAGACGATAAATACTATCGCACCCTACACCATTCATACAATTCTCGCAAGTAACCGTCTTCAACGAATCCACAAAGACAGTATCAAACGGCAGGTAGTAATGCTCCACATCAAAGAGGATATGTGGGCCAACGTAATGCTCGCCTTGAATCAGCACACTATCGTTACTGCAAAGCGTAGCGCGGTCGGAGAAGAAATAGGTCTTATTAACTGTCACATAATAGCGGTAGATAGAGTCACAACCCTCGACCGTCACATACGAGAAATCAATATGGTCATACATCTCAGGTATGCGGTCACCTGGCTGCCAAACCGTTCGGCCGTCCTCGGGGAAGATCAACGTCTCATTATCGCATATGGAACGACGACGCTCATAGATGAAGGCCGGTTTGATATGCAAATGCAACTGATAGATACTATCACATCCGTCCACCGTATGTAGGCGCTCGGTGTAAGTCGTATCCT
Organism: Paludibacteraceae bacterium; assembly: GCA_017649925.1. Lineage (GTDB taxonomy): Bacteria > Bacteroidota > Bacteroidia > Bacteroidales > Paludibacteraceae > Colicola. Next base: position 9,569 of record JAGCFX010000039.1, read on the forward strand.
TGGACATGAAGTACTTACCGCGATACCGCATCACTTCATTCGAGCAAATCGTGGTATCCGTATAGAAAAAGTAAATCGGATGAATGGTCAATTGCAGATGACTCATACTGTCGCAGCCATGAACGGTTTGCAACATCCGGTCTGCGGTGCGCGACTCCGTCGGTCGAACAGTGTATGGCAACAATGCTTCCTCTGATGAGACGAAGATCGTATCCATGGTTGCTGCCGTCCATACAAGGTCTTCATATTCACCATTCTTATCCGTTTGATGCCATATGAACGTCTCATTATAGCATGTGTGGAGATGCGAAACGGTATCGAAGATCGGATGCACGTGAACTTGCACGAGGAAAGTACTATCACAGCCTTCCCACGTGGAATAACGTATCGTATCGTAGTAGATACCCGGCTTCAGAATAATTGAGTCGTCTGGGGTCGCCACTACCGAGTCGCCCGTGAACCGTCTATGTTGCCAAACAAGTCGTTCGTTCTCGCAGATATGATAAACCGAATCGAAGCGATAAATCGGAGCGATATGCAGTTTAATGCCATACGTTGAGTCGCAACCATGAATCGTGGTATGCGCTTCAAGCGAATCCAAATCGCGTGCTCTGGATATATCAATCAAACCATGGTCGTGTCCCTCATCGTCAATCCAGTTATACCACTTGTTCACCGTATCCTGACAAACCGTGATCTGTTGGCTGTAGTCATATACCGAATCAACGCGCAGCGTCAAGGTTACAATACTGTCGCAACCCGTTACGCGCGAAGGAATGGTATCCACACTGGTGTAAATACCCACTCTTTCGGTGTTCATATACATACCTTGTCCCCAGTTCCAGTTCGGGTTGAAGAACGGATGGCCTTGACATACAGAATCCAGTGAATCCGTATGCGCCACCTCATGCACATAGAGCGTTAAGTGGTATGCGGAGTCACAATCATGAATCGTGTTAAACTCAAGATCTTTATGGTAAGTTCCGTTTGGTAAATCAGGAATCACCTCATCGTAGTGTGTTGCATCATACGTCTTGCCATAAGCCGTATATTGACTGCCGGTGTATAAAACATTATGCCATGAAACAGAGTCGTTCTCACACAAATCCAAAGTATCATAGAAATGATAAATTGGTGACACATAAACTGAGATTCCGTAGATAGAATCGCAACCGTGTATTGTCTTGTAATGGGTACCCAAAATAAATGTCTTGTCGCCCTCGTCAATGGAAATCGTATCTTGTGCTATTCCGTTTTCATACCAGATCCACTCTTGACCATACGCCTGACAAACGGTATCATAACGACCGAAGTTATAAACCGAATCTACGAAGAAATGCAGCGTAATAATCGAGTCGCACCCATTATCCGCAGCAATGGTATCGTTACGTACAATCGCATCACTCAAGTGAGCGGCAGGAATATATCCTCCGCCTCCCGCACCGTTATTCAAGTTCTCATAGAAATACGTACCTTCGCTTTGACAAGCGCGGCGCTCTATCGTGTCGCGATAAATCGGCAACACACGTAAATGGAGATTGAAGACAGAGTCGCAGTCGAAATCTTTCGTTCCGCGACGAATACGGATATCATAATCTCCCGGAGCAAACACACGCGAACTATCCAGACCAGTCACACCAGAAATGTCACCGCCATAATCATCAAACTCATCACCAATAAGCAGCATGTCTTGCCAACGAAGCGTATCACTTGCGCAGATGGTTGCCGTTTCGTTGAAATTATGGGTCGGCGGCACATATAGACGCAATGTCCAGATACTATCGCAACCGTTGATTGTCTTCAGTGTATCGATATAATAGAGCGTGTCGGATTCGTTAGTCGGCACATCGGATGCAGATACATGTCGGTTGTATTTCTTGTCCCAGATAGTCCGACCCTCATGCCGCAACCAAACGAACTGCGAGTTCTGACAAATGACGGTATCCGTAGTGTCCGTATTATACGTCGGATAATTCTCCAGCAGCAACACGTAGATAGAGTCAAAGCCGAACTCCTTGGTTAACAAACTATCGTAATAAATACCCGGTTTCAAAATCTCAATATCCGTCCGCGCATAGTGATTTGGATTCGGATCGTCCCAGTGGTGCCATTGATACGGTTCATTGTCACAAATGGTATCCCGTAACGTATCGCGATAAGTAGGGCCAACCTTCAGCAACAACCGCTCAATACTATCGCACTTATGTATCGTTTCGTAAGTCGTGTCGCGGTGATTGATAATAGAACCTGCAGGGATAACTACGCGCGGCAAAGTAGTATTGCTGATGGTGTCGGTCTTCACTTTCCAACCGATATAGATAGTGTCTTCCCATTGCCGCCACTCCTCATCCGACATCTTTATCTCCGTCGTGCGGTCATAAACGCTATCTACGCGCAACTTCAAAATCCATATACTATCGCAACCACCGGTGCTACCGTTGCATGCCGGACAATTCTGCGTGCGAATCGAATCAATATAGGTATATTCCACGTCGCACTTAATGTCGGTCGGAATAGCCGATGCAGAGATCCATTTCTGCTGCCTTACATCCCACAAGTTACGCGTCGTGTGGTCTGTCCAGATATAGTCTGAGCCCCGACAGACACTATCAATCTTCGTCTGTTCGTATGTCTTGAAGACCGTAAAATGATGACTGACTACAGAGTCGCAACCATGTATTGTTATATAAGTAAGATCTCTATCAAAACTTGTCGACCGATCACCGTCTGGCACTTCTATACCGGTTTCCCCGGACGGCAACAGCGGCGACTTGCAACCGTAAATCACTTCGCCATAGAAGTGCAGCGTATCCTTATCGCACATATACCGCTCCGTCACTTCTACGGAGGTCGTATAAACGGTATCTACACGCAGCCGCAGTGTCCAAACGGAATCACAACCTGCTGCCGTCGCCAGTGAGTCAACGAACTCATATGTACCGCAGTGGGCGGTAGAGATTGCCGTTGTATGCGCGCTCGTCTGTTTATCCCACAGAATACTTCCTTCGTGCCGCAACCATGTAAATGCCTCGTTCTGACAGATTGCCGTATCCGTTAACTCGTCATACACCGTATCGACATGCAAGTGCAGAATCCATGTACTGTCGCACTTAAATGAATCAGTCTCAAGATAGTCATAGAAATCAAAGTCTCCCGCATGTGCCGTAGAGATTGTTACTGTGTCGTGACCTGCCCACGCAAATGGCTTGTTCTGACAAACAGTACCATTCTCTTCTTGTATATACGACGGTGCGCGGTATAGATGTAGCACATAGATAGAATCGAAGTTCAATACCGTTTTTAGACTATCATAATAATACTTATGCGTTTCCGAAGCCGGCAAGTCAGTGATTGTCTTGCGAACAAACTCGTTGCCGTTCTTATCGATACCTTTCCATTCGTACGAAGTTGCTGTGGCGCAAGTGAATGTATCCAAAGTATCGCGATAAACCTCTCCAACCAACAACCGCAACTCATGCACGCTATCGCATCGATACATTCCTACAGGATTGGTCAACTCCTCCACTCGCACCGTGGTCCACCCCAGCGGCACTTGCTCGTCATATGGGTCGGTCGCCTTCGTGCCGCCAAAAGTTTTATTGTTAATATTCCAATAATAGGTCTCCTCCTCAGAAATTGTATCTATATCTACGATATAATATGTCGGCAGCACTGTCAACCGTAACTCATACACACTATCGCAGCCACAACCATTCTTGCATGTCTTCGTTGTCGTCGAATCCCAATGCACGAAATTGCTCGCTACATCTTGATGAATCTCATTGGTATGATCCGTCCAAGTATAGATACGATTGAGGGTATCCTGACAAACGGTATCATACTCCAGCCAATAATACGTCGGATCAATAATCAAATGCAGATAATATGTTGAATCGCAAGAAGGACCATTGGTCGGATACCAGTGTACGAAGTCCGCCGTGGTCATTCCCTCCGGCAACACTTTGGTCTTTTCGGCAGTCGTTAGTCCCGATTTGTAACCGGCAAAAATAGTATCTTGCCAAGTAACAGACTTATTGTCGCACACATGCAGTGTGTCATAAAACTTGAAAGTAGGATACTGGGTAATCGTGAGTTGATAAACGGAGTCTCGTTCCGGCAATGTGGCAGTCTTCAGACTATCATAAATGACAAACGTCGTGTCAGTCGTCAAACGGATATCTTTCGACTGAGCTATTCCATCCCATTTAGCGCCCAAGATAACGCTGTCGCGCCAATGAATTGAATCAATATCGCAGATGGTACGCGTATCTTTAAACAAGTACGTATCCGAAATGCGCAAATCCAATCGCCATATACTGTCACAACCCTTGCTTGTTACCGTGGCATTGGCATCATAGAAATAAAGCGTTGTGTCTGTATCTCGGTCTTTAAACTCCGGCCCTGTAAACGGTCCATACGTAACGCCGTGCCATGTATATGTCTGGTTGTTTGCCATTGAATGGAACGTTGAATCAATGAAAGGCTCTACGTACTTCAATTGCAAGTGATAAATAGAGTCACAACCATACCGTGTTTTACATGAGTCATAGTAATGTCCGGCAACCGGCAAATCCACGTAAGCAGCGCCTTCGCGGTGATTGTTCCAACGATAGACATTGATGATTTTCTTGCGATTCTCCTTGTCATAGTCCCACGCACAGATACTATCAATTGAATCGTGATAGAATGGCTCCGGGATATACAGTTTCAGCACGTTGATCGAATCGCAACCTTTACCTTCGTTACATTTCGGACAAGTGGTGGTACGCAGAGTATCGGAGAAGAAACCCCACCAAGTACGCAATCCCGCATCATATTGCATGTTCGGGTGCGCTTTGGTAATCAGCGAGTCGCGCGTGTCGTACTGAATCCGCCATTTGTATGCTGAATCTGGTTTGCAGTTATAGCACATCGTGTCAATCAACGTGTCGCGATAAACAGGGTGAACAAATAGATGCAACTCAAAAATTGAATCGCAACCTTCAAAAGCAGGATATTTGTCTTTGTATGGGTCTAACTGACACTCGCAGAACTTCGTCTTCGTTGAGATAATATCAATCGTGTCGCGCTTTGCCAGCACACCCGCACCATCCGCTTCTACGCCTTTATACGTCTTCTCCAAATCCGTACCACCCAAATAGGTAATCCGTTCGTTGGAACATAAGTGCAGCGTATCTAACTTTCGGAAAGTATCACACACAAACAAAAATAGCGTGTATGTCGAGTCGCACCCATATTGTGTCAGATAATGACGGCTAAAGATATTCTCGCCTTTATGGGCTTTCCATTGGAATTCTTCCGTTTTGTCGCCCGTCGTTTTGTCGCCGATAAACAACGTCGAGTCCGCGCGCGAAGCCTTCGGCGTCGTTGTCACATTGTCCAGTTCATTGGCCGGTCCTAAACCATTGTACCTCTGATGTGGCAGACTGTCATAGAAACACTTGAGCGTATCGCCCATACAGATAATGCGGTAAACCGTGTCATGATAGATTCGCGTCACGCGCACCGTTGTCCGCATCGTATCCAAGTCATCGTCCAAATCCGTACAAATCAAATGAGGACGATGCAGAATAGCCCGAATCTCATATTCTCTGAACGGCGCACGTTCCTTTGGATCCTTATCCGACTCGTCTGGCAAAATAAACTGATATTCTTTCTTATACAGATTATTATCACCAACCTGGTCTGTCGGCGTAGGTTCTGTCCATGTCTCTATCTGATCAAATGCGCCGTCCGTCACGTCATAAATAAACCAATCCACCGGTGTCACCTGTTTAGACTTCGGGGTCTGAATCATCCATTGCACTATCGTACTATCGCACACTTGCGCCGTATCCAATCGTTCATGTCCGACTTTCCACTCGTTCCACTGACGCTGATACCAACCCTTACCGTCAACCCGCTCCAGATCATACGACTTCTTTGACATGATTGCTTCCGTATTCTCCACAAACAGCGAATCGTTGTCCGAATTAAGGTTATAACCGAGGGTATATTGGTATGCCCGAGACTCGGACTGAATCGTATAAACAAATCCCGTAAAACCGTCTCCCGTGGTACTGATGGTGTGTTTGCCGCGTTGTGTTAGTTCTATATTTGCCACCGACATCGTCGGGTCAGCAACCATAGCCACGAAACTGCCGGAAGGAACTGCCACGCCGTCTAAAGTAAACGTTCCCGCATCTGCCGTCTTTGTCGTCACTTGCACATACATATGCTGCACACCTTCTTCCGTCTCGTTCTCAATCGTGTCAGTGAAGAAGTTCATGCTTGTTGTGCGCATATTCCATGCCGGCACCATAGCATTAGTGGAGTTGCCCCAATAGTAGTTCCCTATCTCGTCAAAAGTAATCGGGTCGTAAACGGTTTCTGAGTTAAGACCACCGCAAGAAAGATACGTACAGCATAAAATAGGTTTCGTACTCGTTATCTTGACGTCTTTAATACTAAGCGTATTATTTTTCACCAACGCATATGGAGTAGTAAATGACTCGCGCGCGTTCAGCGTCACGCTCGTCACTGTTCCTCCGCGATTGACCGTCACCACTGTTCCATCTTCTGCTGCCGTTACTTGGAAGTTATTACGCGCAGAATGTGCCGTGAGACCGAAACAGAAGTCCGTTCCCCACTTTCGCTGAGGGAGTGTCTGCTCAAAAGCATGGTTTGGCGAGAAGCTACCGGTACTACCCGTGCCCGCAACCTTCGTGGCTTCATTGCCTTGGAAAACAGCAACGGGTTTATCCGCACAGATAGCACTTCCGGACATGTCGATGTTCTTAACAGCGCCTTGTTTTTTGACGCTGCGCACCATAAACACCTCACCCTTGTTCAAAGTAATCGTTATCGGTGCACCGGCTGCCGCACCGTTAAAAGCCTGAACTTTGGGCGTGACAACAACATTCGTCCCGTCTTCGGTTGCAACAACCACGAACTCTGTAGCTTCAGAATCATCCGGATAGGTCTGTACGAAATATTCTTTCTCTAACTGATCAGTCGGTAACAACAATGTAGCGTCACGCGTGGTTCCCGCTGAAGCACCAGCTTCAGCCAACGCGAAACAAGAGAATGCCACATCTTTATTTTCCGTATAGATATGCAAACCTCGCGGCAACACCTGTTCACTTTCTGTCGGGATAAGATAGGCACTGTTGGCACTTATTTGATCCAGTTGTCCCCATCCTCCACCGGCAGGGATAGTTATCGTGCCTAATTGATTACCGCTCGCTCCTTCTTCAACGATAATCGTCATCGCTTCGTTAGCAACGGCATAGATGACAAAATGCAAGGTTGGCTCTTCTGCCACCTTCTCATTGTTGGTCATGAACGTTACCCAATAGTCATTGCCTTCGGTTGTACCGAAAGACGTAGCACCACCTATCCAATACGGATCAGCACTCGTCAACGGCGCTGCCACCAGCACTTGAGCCAGCAGCGACAGCCATAGCAATCCTATGTGACGAAGTGATTTCACTTAGAGTTCTGTTCCGGTAATAGAATATTTTTTTTCGCCGCGTACAATAACGATTTGCCCGTCTCGCAAAACCTTCGAACATTGCACATTGCCACTTTGTACGTCATTCATTCCTTGTTCCTCTTCTCCTCCGCCCATATCTATCGCCTCAGGATTTTCCTTGAAATACACCTTCAACTGATAGCATCGGAACTGCTTCGGGCAACTCAGCGTCACACTCTTCGCATTCACATCTTGAATCACAATAGCAGGAAATCCCTCTTCATCTGCGTCAGGGTCTGTCAAGTAGGTCAACGAACCATGATCACAAGTGGCGTTGAACGCTTTACGTGTAAAACCGTCAATGGCTATTCCTTTGATATTTTGCGAAGCAGTAAATGTAATCGTAAAGCCCGCATTGCAGTTAAAATACGCAAAAGTAGTATCCGTCTTCTTTACAATCGAACCCGAATCGCAATGCACCAAAATGTTATTTTTGATAAATGCGTATTCTTTCTTTGCAATCACCGTGTCCGGCACATTTACTATCGTCGGTTCCGGATACTCAAAATCATCTTTTAAGTCTGCTTCTGTGGGTAATGGTGTGGGCTCTGTCGGTTTTTCATCATCCGGATTTATCGCCGCGCCGTTAACTACCAGTTTCTTAATTACCCGCTGACCTGACTCACCAAAGGTAAACACCACTTCCTTGGTATCGCCGGTCCATGTATCTACCACTGGATTCTCTCTTCCTGTAGAGTTCCCTCCGGAAGTTAGTTTGCCTGTTGATGCTGACAGCGTGGCATATTTCTTACCGTCGGGTAATGCAAAAACGATTTGAATGTTCTTTAATGTCTCGCCATTCGTAGCATTGTCGGCATTAACAGTAATTGTGTTCTTTCCATACACACGCACCTCAGGTCCTTTAGCCGCATAGGCATCGTAATATGGAGAAGAACCCGTGTTTGTTCCTTTAGCCAACGTCACACTTATCCCGTCTTTTGTTTGGCTTAAGTCTTCCGCAGATGTAAACGTAAATACCGTCTCAGCACTTGCGCATAGCGCAAAAACAACGGCTACCAATATAGAAAAAAGTTTTTTCATGTTGTTTAGTTTTAAGCGTATTTACCAATTTCGGGCGCAAAGGTACAAATAATTTTTCACATACACAAGCGCGCGCATAAAAAAAGTGAAAATAAGTTTTATAATTGACGATTGTTAAGATTTCCGATGTCGAGAGAACATCGAAGGCATATCGGACTTGCATCGGACCAATATCGAGTCAGCGAACTGCCGATTTTCGACTTCAAGAATTGACGATTATTAAGATTATCACCAACGCATAATACACGATTACCATGCCTAATCCGATTGTCACAGGAATGGTACTAACCGGCAGACTCTCAATCCAACCAACGGCATGGTTCATCGCCCATGCCAATACCCATGTTATCTTGCCTACAATCAATCCCAAACCGCTGCCTCCAAGTGCTACACTCGCCAAGCCGCAAGGCACTAAAAATGAAGCAATTGGCAGCACAATCAAGTTCGTCAGCAGAAAATAAGTACTGAACTGTCCGAAGGTATGCATCGTGATAGGCAAAGTGCCAATTTGTGCCGCCAAAGAAACAATTATTATGCCTAAGAAATAATAGACTATTTTGCCAAAAAAATTCCTTTGAAGCCGCATAATAATATCCCGCCGAAACAGCGGCATACAAAGCACGATACTTGCTGTCGCCGCAAAACTCAATTGGAAACTTACGCTGAACAAATCCAATGGACGAACTAACAGTATCAGTACAGCCGCTGCCGCAATGGTATTCAGCGAGATAGCTTGCCGATAAGCCATGCGCCCGACCTCAAAAATCGTTACCATCAGAACGGCTCGTACCACCGAAGGAGTCATGCCTGTTAACCATGCATAAAACCACATAACGCCGATTATAATCAGACTGATTGTCCATCGTCCGAAACGATTCTCATGCATCGGCCTAAATCGTCCGCCAAGCGTCAACAATCCTAACAAAAGCGCATAAATAATACCCGTGTGCAATCCGCTGACAGCCAACACATGTGCCGCGCCTGATGCTTGAAAATGATGCCGTAATGCCGGATCTAAATCTTCCTTGTAACCCAAAGTCATCGCGCCTGTTGTTGCCAATTCATCACCGCTCAATCCCGCAGCCGTAAGTAGCTGATACAGACGCTTTTGCAAAAGTTCCTTACTCCTGACTCTTGACTCATGAATCTGATATTTCTTCCCTACAAACGCCGTTCCTACAATACCGTTTCGCAACAGATATTTGCCGTAGTCAAAATCACCTATCGCCTTCGGCCGTTGAATGCGCGTACGCGCAATCACCGTATCGCCTCGCGCGGGCATCACGCGCGCGCTGTCACGCAATATATATAGGTACACATCGCCCGCAGCACTCAATGCCTTGAATCGCTCGCATTTGGCTGTCGGCTTACTATCGCTCGTCAGCACAAACGAATATACACGCACACTGTCATACGCTTCATATTCAGCCGGATAAAGCCAACCAGCCCGCTCACTAAACAATATTGCTGCCACCAACGGCAGCAGCAATACTATCATCGGATATGCTCTGATTCGGTCTCTCACTCCTTCATTACTCTAATCGCTTTCTCCGGATCTTTAGTGCCGAAGACTGCACTTCCGGCAACCAACACATCAGCGCCGGCTGCAAACAACTCTGCTGCATTCTCTGTGTTCACGCCGCCGTCAATCTCTATCAGCGTCTTCAATCCGCGTTTCTCTATCTCTGACTTGATGAAACGGATCTTTTCCATAGTCTCGGGAATGAACTTCTGCCCGCCAAAACCGGCAAAAACGCTCATCAGCAAGATCATATCCACTTTGTCCAGATACGGCACCAAACGCTTCACATCAATATCCGGATTGATTGTTAGACAAGTCCGCACGCCTTTGGCTTTAATCATATCCAAGATTGGCAACGGATTGTCCACCGCTTCCAGATGAAAACCGACCGACCATGCTCCCGCATCGCAAAAACGCTCTACGTATTTCTCCGGATGAACAATCATCAGATGAACATCAAGCGGCTTCGTACAGTATTGCTTAAACGGCTTCATCAGCGGAAAACCGAATGATATGTTCGGCACAAAAGTACCGTCCATCACATCCACATGCAGCCAATCCGCGTCGCTGCGGTTGATCATTTCCAAATCTTGTGCGAGGTGCCCGAAATCCGCGGACAACACACTCGGTGCAATCAATTTCATGTCTTTACCAGTTTATATCCTTTATATCGAACCGCGATTATCTCATACCCTACATTCTTCAAATACCCGCGCAAATGATTGATATATACGCCTAACGAACGTGCGGTAAATGCATTATCCTCTTTCCATAGCGCGCCTAAGATGCGGTGTTTATCCACCACCTCGCCTTCCTGACGACAAAGCATCAGCAGCAGATCACTCTCGCGCGATGACATATGCTGTCCGTCAAACGTCTGATGCAATGCATCAAACACATGTCCGTTCAGTTCAAATACCTTCTGTTTGCTTTCCTCAAATGCTCTCACTCGCCGCAGAATAGCTTCGATGCGGCAGATGAGAATATCCATTGAGAATGGTTTTGTCTGATAATCGTCAGCGCCCAGCTGAAAAGCTCGCATCTGGTCTTCGCGCTCATTGCGCGTCGTCAGCACAATCAGTGGTATCGTCGGTTGACGGTGACGGATATTCTTCAGCAACTCATAGCCGTTCAGTCCGACACCCTGTAATTCCATCAGCAACAAGTCCCAATGTTCGGAAGACAGGGCCTCAAGCCCTGCCTTTCCGTTACTTACGGCGCTTGCCTTGTATCCCCGACTTGCCAAGTAATCGCTTAGCACCGTCGAAAGGCTTATGTCGCCGTCAATGATCAGTATCCTTGCTGCCATGCAAGTTATTTAACCAATGTACCCTGAACGGTATACATTCTGTTGTCGCGAATGATATAAATCGTACCGTTCATCAGTATCTTCTGGATACCGGTTTCGAGATCAATAGTGATGCTTTCAATGCCTTCACCTTCTTCAAAGTAAGCTGTGAAAACAGTACTTCTCTTAACCTTGAACTCATAGGTAGCATCTGTGATCTTGTCAGTCTCGTCTTCTTCTTTCCAGTAAACGAAATGGTATCCCGCATTGGCAACGGCGTTAATTGTAGCCTTTGTGCCGGTAACGAAAGACTTATCCATTTCGCCCGGTTCTGAGATATAAACCGTACCCATATCGTTTTGATCCTTAGCTACTTTAACTTCAATGGCTGCTTTGCTTGCCATGCGATGGAGAGACTTGATTACGCCTTGCGAACCTGCTTTCTGACCAAGGTCACCGGCTATGAACGCACGCATGTTCTTCGTATCAATTACGCGGATGTAATCAGGAGCGCCCCAGAAGAGTTCGCCGGTTTCAGGATCAAAGGCAATGGATTGAGCCGCTGTGGTAACAGGAACATCAAGAATACCGGCCTTTGCTTCTTCGCCCACAGGCTTCAGTTCTGCTACCTCATCTTTGATCTTATCAACCATGAAGAGTTGACCCGGAGTACCGGAAGCAAGCACATATTTCGTCTTGTTCGGTGCGATAGCGATTGCCGTCACGTTCACGTCAGCACCTTTGTATTTGAATGTGCCGAGCTCATCGAGTTTCTTATCGGAAGTATTCCACTTGTAGAGTTTCTTTCCTGCAACAGCAAATAATGTGTTGCTCAAAACCTCAGCAGCCATATCGGTAACATTCTCTGTGATGGCGGTTTCCAGATCTGTAGCATCCGGCAGATCTTCGCCGTCCTTCAGCGATGAGTACGAAATGGCCTTCAAGGCAGTACCGTCCAGATAGGTCCATTTTTTGTTTACATAGTCACCTGCTTTCACGCTGGAAGCACTCGGTGCAGTGGCTTTAGCCACTTCTGCACCCTGATCTTTGTTGAGAGCGAAGGAAATAAAGTCACTTCCGTTCACACCATACCATTTAGCAGTGGATTGTGCTTTATAGTAGAAGAGCGCCATGCTTTCTCTTATTATGCCACCTGCAGGCATTACAATCTTGTCATGCTTGTCAGCAGCCACTTTGAGGTCCGGATCTTTCCAATTGGAGTCATCCGTCCAACGAGCAAACATAAAGCCCTTCTCCGGCTCTGCTACAACCGAGATCTCTTCGCCTGACTCAAACCAACCTTCGTCCGTAAATCCGGTCTTGTTGTTTTCAGAGGTCAGTTTGAAGTGTCCCGTACCTTTTTCTTTCGGAGTAACGGTGATCTTCGGCAGCGAAGTGAAGGTAACCTGACTTTGTACAACATCACTCTTCTTGAAGGTCTTGTCTGCAGCGACAAACTCCGTACCGGCAGGAGTAATGGTGCAGTATTTATTCTCAAAGTTGATGTTATTAACAGCCGCCGTAGCACCTTTCAATGTTAAGTTACTACCGATAACAATCAGTTTCTCATTACCGGTTACACCTTTTATACATTCTGCCGTACCGCCCATGAAGGAGGAAGGACCAACCAAGCCTTTCAGCGTTACCTCTGCCTTATTCAAACCGATAGCATAATGCTCATAGGAACTTGTGAGGCTCAATTTCTGATCACCGGAGATTGTCACTTTGCTATTTACAATCTGAATAGCATCAGCGTAAAAGCCTACCATGTTAGATGCTCCGGTAGCGAGAACAACCGTAATGTTTGCGGGCTCGGTAGCAGAACCGATTACCAACGGGCATACGCCACTTGACGGTTGGATATTTGCACCATTCAGCGTCAGCGTGTTAGAAGCCTCATCGAATACTACCGAACCTGCAGCAATTGCAGTATTAGTAGCGTCGGTCATGATCAGGTTCTCCGTATCAATCTGCGTACCACCAACCCAAATCGGGAATGCCTTATTATTCGGATCTGGTATGAAGTAAGCGGTATATACAGCGTCAGTCGTTCCGACCGTTATCTCATGCGTCGGATCGCCGCCGTCACTCCACTTTTCAACAATCCAGTACTTATTTGCAAAAGCCTGAATCGTCAGTTTGGTCCCTTCCGGATATTCCTGCTCTGTAATCGCCGGCATTACGTAACCGCGCGCGTCTTGCCCGTCAGCCACTTTCACCGTAATCTTATGTTTCGGGAGAGTGGACTCAAAGACTGCAGTATAGGTTACATTTGCGCCTTTCGTGATATCCACAGAACGCGGACTCTTTGCGTAGTTCTCGTCCGATGGATCGGCTATATCTAACCAGTGGTCAAACTTCCAACCGGTATTTGCAGTCGCCGTCAGTTCAACGGTTTCGTCAGCGGAGAACCAATACGGATTGGCCTTCCCGGTAATAGCAACCGTACCGCCTTCTGCAGGATCAGCTGCTACCGCCAGTTTCCATTCAGAGAGGATAAACTCAACAGATGCGTCCGTTACACACACATCCATAGAATTCTTAACGCAGTTTAATGAGTTATCCCATTCTTGATTAGCATCTTTGAGCGTTACACCAGTTTGGGTCAAAGCAAAACCGGAGAAGGAGTTACCTGTATGACCGTTGGCTAATACACCGCAGTGGTCTATCGTTAATTTAGGATCTGTACCGCTACTGGAGATTCCGCTTGTTTCGCCGTAAACGAGCAATCTTTTCTCTGTGTCGTTTGTCTTGATTGTCAAATCTTTTTCAAAATCAATACCGGCACCTTCTGCTGATTCAAACTTCATATCGGCACTACCGATATTGATAATAATCGGAGCTTCTGCTCGCAACGCTGCGCCAGTGCCGACAGGAGCTGTAATCGTAGTGGCCGCCCAGGATATGTCTGCGCCTTGGAGGGTAATCTCGTCATCACCGGTAATTTCGATAGCCGGCTCACTCGAAACATTTGCACTCATTGAAAACTCACCCGTAAATGCCAATGTGTGGGTAGCAGGATTATAGGAAACCTGACCGCTGGAGATAGCCTTCATATCAGCCATGCTCAGGTTGTCTTTTCCATCGGAGAGTTGGAAACCGTTAATCCGCACAGGATATGTTGTCGTGTATTTGTAGTATGTTATCTCATTGTAGTCATACACGCAAGGAGCAGTTTTCTCAAGGGCATCGTAGATAGGATCCATACTCTGCAGTGCCGGTTGATCATAAGCCGTCAGCGACAAAGTAACATTATTCAACTCAATGTGGTGGCAACGGAGTGCGCCGTAATCACCGCCTATATAATTGCTCATGTTGATGCGCATACCACCTTGTGCCTTGAATGTGAAGGCGTCGCTGGAGGTAGATGTCAGTGTTTTTGCGCAAAGGACAGCCGGACCGTACGAGCCACCATTCCACTGAATGTCCAATTGGGCATTTTCATCACCCTCAATCGTCAGCGGATAGCCATAGTTGAAACCGATAAAATGCAGCGGAATGTTCTTTCCCTTAATGGAAACATTACCGGTTACGCTAATTTTCACACCGAAAGTGTGGCCGTCAACATCAATAGACAAGCCGTCAGTAATTTCTGTTCCGTCAGCCAGAGACAAAGTATGGGAAGAAGGATCATAGCTTACCTTACCGTTACCAAGGATGTCTCCTTTGTTCTCATCTGTTGCAGTAACAGTACCGATTTTGATGATTGCGCCATCAGAAAGTGCAGTAGCCATTGCAGTAGAGAAGAACAGCGAGCAGCACATTGCTGCTACAAATGTAAATAGTTTTCTCATAATGTAATGATTTTAGTTAATAATATGGATTATTTGAGATAAATACATTATTTGGGCGCAAAGTTACTACTTTTTTCCGAAATATGCAAATTTTTTGTGCATATTTTTTTATTTTATAATAAAAAGGGCAAAAAAAATGAGCCTTATAGTTGGCTCATTACTACTTCTCCGACCGCTTGAAGCGTTGATTTGGAGATATTGGAGAGGTCATCTCGGCGTGTGTGCCACCAAGAAGGGAATCCCGTTGCGTTGCGGATGTCATAATGAATAATATCCACGCATGGTATTCCGGCTATGTAATTGATGTAATAATGATCATCCGTAATTGGATAAGACTGCTGTTCCGCGAAGCGGGCACCATGTCCGAGTTGTTGCGCAGAGCGCCAGATCTGTTGCTGATAGTTCTGAGCGTACTGCGTAGAATACATCTCAAGCGGGAAGACGGCATCCGGGGCGCCAACCATATCCAAAACGATACCATATTGGTAATTGGCAATCGGTGATTGGTGATTGGTGACTTTCTGCGCATAATTGGTAGCCCAGAGTTGCGAACCAAGGCACCAAGTATCTTCGCGCTCAGGACCTGTATAAAGCCGCGGAGTACCCATATCTTCGCAATCAAAGAAAATGATATCAACCGGAGTTGTTAGATTTTCTCTCAATCCGAGTTGGCGGGCTATTTCAAGGAGAACGGCTACGCCGGATGCACCGTCATTGGCTCCGGGCACATTGTATAAACGCTCAGCATAATCGTCTTCTTCGTCACACCATGGGCGCGTGTCATAATGCGCTCCTAATAATATACGCGGACGCAAAGACGTGGTTTGAGATTGTTTGGCATCGTTTGAGATTGTTTGAGATGAGTTGAAATGACCGATGATATTATAAATCTGCTGATTGTTACCGCGATAGTCGGGCATTTGTCCTTTCTGCAGTTCCACTTCTGCACCAAACGCTCGCAGTTGTTCGATGAGCCAAACGGCACAATCCATATGTGCTTTGCTGTTCGGCACACGTGGTCCGAAAGCCATCTGCCGCTCAATATAAGCGTAGGCGGAATCAGAAGAGAAAGGCGGACGGTCTATAACGGCTTGCTTTTTTGTGCAAGCCGTTAGAAGTATAAAGAGACAAAATACAATGTACAAAATCTTTTTCATCGTACGTTTGTTTCGCTGACGGAGGTATGATTTTGGATAGCACGAATGGTTTGTGCAATAGGAATAGCCAGACTCTCAATGTGCAGTTTGCTGCAGCATTTGGGATCAATAGGCAGGGAATCTGTGCATACCAGTTCTTCAAGCGCCGACTCTTCGATATGTTTGCAGGCTTCGCCGCTAAGCACGCCGTGTGTTACAACCGCGCGAACGGATTTAGCGCCCGCAGCAGACATCGCTTCGGCTGCTTTGCAGAGCGTTCCGGCAGTATCGGCAATGTCATCGTAAAGGACTACGTCCTTGCCATACACATCACCTAGCACACGAATTTCAGACACTTTGTTGAAGTCCGGTCGATTCTTATAACAGATAACCATCGGCACTTCGCGATCGGTCATCACATGTAGTTTCTTCGCAAAATTAGAGGCGCGTTTGGAGCCGCCGACGTCCGGCGAAGCAACAATCAGTTTCTTGAGATTAAGTCCCGCGATATACGGCGCAAGGACATTGGATCCGTAGATATGATCTACGGGAATATCGAAGAAGCCTTGAATCTGGTCGGCATGCAAATCGACTGTGATGACACGGTCTGCGCCGGCAGTCTGTAACATGTTCGCTACCAGTTTGGCGCCGATTGACACGCGTGGTTTATCCTTCCTGTCTTGCCGTGCCCATCCGAAATATGGGATGACAGCGATCACTTTGGCAGCACTGGCGCGTTTGGCTGCATCAATCATCAGCAGCAGTTCCATCAGATTGTCACTTGACGGGCAAGTGGGTTGCACCAGATAAACGGACTGTCCGCGAACCGATTCCTCAAAATAAGCACAGAACTCGCCGTCGGAGAAGCGGTCTATACGCAGTTTGCCGAGTTGGCAACCTATTTCGTCACACACACGCTTTGCCAGGGCTTCTCCTTTGAAGCCGGCGAAGATTTTGAATTGGCTTGACTCCTCCATTATTTCTTCTTTTTCTTTTGGGTTAACGGGGTGTTGGGATTGGCCATAAGTCGCTCAAACGCCGGCGAGTCGCATGTCAGCCGTCCTTCGGAAAGCCTACGGATATCTTCTCTCACGCGGAAGATACCGGCCTCTTGATCGCGATTCCATGTCATGTTGCGCTGGCGCATACATTGGGCGATGTAAACTTCGAGCGAGTCGCGTTCCTTCCCTGGCGCCAAAGTCGCCGCGTAGCCGATCATATCTTGCACAATACGACCGTAGTTTCGCATGCGGATAGGCGAAGTGTTACGATTGAGTTGAAGTGCCATTATTTCTGCTTAATCAAATAAATCATTGTCGGATAGTGGTCTCCGTAGCCGTTCTGCCAAACGCCAGCTTTGGTGGTACGCAGCGGCGTTCCTTTATCCTTGCCTTCCTGAACGGTAAGGAACGGTTTGTTGAAGATCTGGGCTTTCCAGTAGGTCCATTTGCCGTTCTCCAGTTTCTCGTTCATCAGCGGTTCGTTGATGATAATCTGGTCGAAGAGGTTCCAACTGCCATTGTAAGCGAGCGAACCGATACCGCGGTCGAGCATCTGCCACATCGTATTGAAATAGCCCATCGGCTCCACTTCTTCGCGGTGTTTGCGTGCTTTGAGCACTTCGGCACAACTGTGGTTGTACGGATCATCGTTCAAGTCACCCATGATGACAATCTTCGCTTTCGGCTCTTTGAGATAGATCGAGTCGCAGATGGACTTCACGAGCATAGCTGCCGTGTCACGTCCCGGGCGCGAAGCGAGCTCGCCGCCATAACGGCTGGGCCAGTGGTTAACGATGATATGAATCTTTTCGGGCTTGCCTTCTCCCATCAAATAACCGGAGACGCAGAGTTGGAGACGCGTCTTGATAACGCCGCCGTCAGCATAATGCGCTTTCAGCTCGTGACCATGTACCGATGCGGGCTTGAAAAGAACGGTATCATAAAGGAAGCCGACATCCACACCACGGCGGTCAGGACCTTCGATAAGAATGGGTTTGAGACGGCGGTTGTACTTGCTGTTCGCCTCTGCGCAGAGATCCTCAAGGCATCCGATGTTCTCCACCTCGGCTACGCCGACGCAAGTTGCACCACGCGGGTCATAATCCGTACCTAATTGGGCAACGGCATAAGCCATGTTCTTGATTTTGTTCTCATACTTGAGCGCCGTCCACTTGTTACCGCCATCAGGCAAGTACTCATAGTCGTTTTTGCCCTCGTCATGAATCGTGTCAAAGAGGTTCTCAAGGTTGTAGAAAGCGATACAACGAACATACTGACCTTGCGAAGGAGTCTCGTTCACCGGTTGTTTCTTGTGTTTACCTGCGCTCAACGGGGCGCTGAAAGCGAGCATCACAGCCGCAATCCAAAGAAATGTGTGTTTCATAAATATTGTTGATTTTTGTTTTATCTCACTTGTACAAATCGCGTGCCACACTAAATCGGCTACAAAATTACTACAAATATTTGGAATATACAAGTTTTTTACGAAAAAAATTAAATAAACTCGTTTAATTTAATTGTTTTTGCCCGAAAAGTTATTGGAAGAGCCGCTCAAGAGGAAAGTGTTCACACTCGATAATCTCTCGAAGTTGGCTCGATGTTGGCTCGACGTTGACTCGAAACCGGTTCGAGAGCGAATTGAAAATGCGAAGAGATAGTGCGACTTTTCAACGAAAAATGAGTAAAAACTCAAAAAATTTGTATATTTCAAAAAAAAGTTGT
Organism: Paludibacteraceae bacterium; assembly: GCA_017649925.1. Classification (GTDB taxonomy): domain Bacteria; phylum Bacteroidota; class Bacteroidia; order Bacteroidales; family Paludibacteraceae; genus Colicola. The sequence continues at coordinate 28,586 of JAGCFX010000039.1, forward strand.
AACTTTGCAGCCGATTTCGGCTGAAGGGCACGGAATGAATTTTAGCAGAGGACATTATGCCCCCTATTGTTGAACTAAATGAATCAATACAAAAATGAAAAAAGTTTTTATTTTTGCCTTAGCGGCATTAACTTTTGTGGCATGCAAGAACGACAAAGACAACGAGCCGGAAGTGACAACGCAAGAGCCGGTGAAAGAAGTGAGTGCCGGAGCAGCGTATTTCCTGAATGCAGTGGCATTTAACGGTGTGTTCACGGAGTGCTCGACGGGCATGGCGATAGTGGCAGACTACAAGAAGAATATACGTGCGCAGCAGGCAGACGAGGAACCTCCATATCCGCTGGTTACATGGACGCCGCAAGACGGCACATGGCCTATCGATCTAACTATCAACTACGGTCCGAATCCCGTTATCGGTCGTGATGGCTTGGAGCATTCGGGTGTAATGCAGCTACACGCAACCGGTCTGTTTGAAACTCCGGGCAGTGTGCTGACGCCGAAATTCACGGATTTCCACACCTACGGTACAGTTGTAAACGGCTCGCAGACTATCACGAACAAAGGTGCCAACGAGGCGGGTAACCTGGTGTTTGAAGTAAAGGTACAGGACGGTCGTCTTGGCGAGAAGCCGGTGTTTGTATATGATGAGTTATCGATGCGCGAGATGATAGAACCGGGCAAGTTCAGCATCACAGGTACGCTGAAGAGCACGAGTCAAGTGGATACCATTCCTGGCTTTGAGGCAACGGCTAACAGCGAGGCACCGATGGTGATCGCCTTTGGCGATTTGTATCCGACGGCAGGTGTGGTACATGTGACTTTCGATACTCCGTTGGAATACGCGCTGGGCAGTTATTTTAGCGAGCCGATGTTCCAAGACCTGACGGCGAAAGTGAATAACATCGAGTTCACCTTCCTTGGTCTCAAATCTACCGGTGTCTACAGCGCAAGAATGGACATGGACGCGACGGTTAGCATGTTCACAGTAAGCATGGATTACCACATGGCCGCTACGTTTGACTTGAACAAAGACGGTGTGATTCCGGAGAGCATTCAATACGAGCAACCAGAACAAAAACAACCATAAAATCAATCAATTATGTCAAGTGTAAACAAAGTTATTCTTATCGGCAACGTCGGTGCAGACCCTGAAGTACGTTATTTAGACCGCGGCGTTGCAATTGCTACATTCAATTTAGCAACCACAGAGCGCGGGTATGTAATGCAAAATGGTACGCAAGTGCCTGATGTGACCGAATGGCACAGTATTGTTCTTTGGCGCAATCTCGCCGAATGGGCACAGCAGAACTTACGCAAGAGTATGAAAGTGTATGTAGAAGGCAAACTCAAAACGCGGGCTTGGGAAAAAGACGGACAGATTCGCCGCAAAACAGAAGTGATTGCAGAGAACATACAGATCCTTTATCGTCCGGAAATCTACAAAAACGGACTGGATGCACTGAAGACGAGAAATGAGAACGAAGAGGCAGAGCCGCTGAACGACGATGCCGTTCTGAACGAAGCACCGCAGGCAGAAGAGCCGCAGCAAGGCGGGATGTTCAACGGATTGTTTAGATAATTGAAGATTGCTAAATCGAGATTCCCATGACGAACAAAGAGCGATATATAGAGTGGACTGAACAGCAGGATTTCGTGCCCATTTTTATGATGCCGTGGTGGCTGGACGCCGTTTGTGCAGGCAAAGAATGGGACGTGCTGTTGGCGGAAGACGAGAATGGCGCTATCGCGGGCGCTATGCCTTATCTATTGCGTAAGCGCGCGTGGTACAAGTATATCGTGATGCCGCAACAGACGCAGATCGGCGGTATCTGGGTGACTGCAGAGATCACTGCCGACAGATGGCGTACGGCAGAAGTATGCCGGCAGATCAAAGAACAGATGGACGGTTTGGGTTTGGCGTATTATTACCAGCAGTACTTGCCGGGCAGTCTGTGCGTAGATGCGATGCGCGGGTTGGGCTTCAAAACGCAGGAAAGAGTGACCTATCGTTTGGACGATTTGAGCAATCTGGATGCCGTGATTGAATCTTTCAGCAAGAATAAACGCCGTCAGTTGCAGAAAGCGCTGAGTCTGCATGCCGAGCATGATAAGATGGAGACAGAAGATTTCTATCGTTTCCATTCCAATTGTCTGGCTGCGCGCAAACGCAAATGCTCTTATTCGCGGGAGTTTCTGCTGGTCTTGGAGCGTAAAGCGCGACGGTTGAAACAATGCGAGATACTGAGCATCTGTAATGCGGACGGTGTGCCTTATGCAGCCGCTTTCCTCGTGTGGGACAAGAGTTCGATGTATTATCTGATTCCGACCTTTGACCCCGCTTTCAGCGATTCCGGTGCTTCGTCATTGCTGGTACTCGAGGCACTCAAACTCGCCCGCGAGAAACATGTGGTGTTTGATTTTGAGGGATCTATGGATCGCGGCACGGCAAAGCACTATAAGCAATTCGGCCCGACAGCCGTGACCTATTACGGCGTGGAGAAATACTACAAACCGCTGTTCCGCCTCGCCATCTGGGCACAAAAAATCCGGGAGTGGGGAATGCATTGATTATAGCACGCTATGCACTTGTGTCATTTGCTCCTTACACGATTCAATATTCAATATGAATCGGACGATGTGCGCGGTCTTCAACCTGCGTGGTTAGAGGAACGCATCCGGCTATTTAAGGAATATTGTCTGCCGTCTGTTCTACATCAAACGTGTCGTGATTTCATTTGGATCTTGGTGGGTGATATCCGTACACCGAATCCTTACAAGCAACGCGTTGAGCATTTTGCCTCCGTGATGCCGCAGATAAGGGTTATTTGGTGGCCGTTTGATGCAGACGACGAAGACTATCATATTCCTTATAAAAATTTGGGTGGTATCTATGCCGAAGGGAAGGATGCACTCATTACCAGCCGTTTGGATAGCGATGATGCGTTGCCTGCAAATTACATAGAAAGAGTTCAGAAAGTCGCGCAAAGCGGAGTAGAAGGAATTGTCAGTTTTCCCGTCGGCAAGCAGACGTTCGTAAGAGACAATAAGTCGTATAGAGTGCACTATGTGCCGAATCACTTCACGAGTCGAATTGAGCGATCCGGATTTGAGACCATTATGGCATATAATCACGCGCTATTGGAAGACGCACAGTTTCATATCGTTGAAACCGAAGAACCCATGTGGGAAGAGATTGTACATGGCGGGAATGTGAGCAACGACTACGTGCCAAAATATAGATATCACATCACCGGTTTGAGTGATATTTGTGATCTGAGCAAACGTTGGGTTCTGTTTCAGACGAGCCGCCTGATGCGATTAAGGAAGCGTCTTTTCGTAGCCCCCGACAAGGCTCATTAACCAGATATATTGCGCCGCATTAACGATCGCACTACCCATAGCGTAACCTGCGATTGCCACTTCAAAACTATTCAGGATTATTCCCAAGCCCACGCCGATGACACGGCTTACCGCCAATAGGATTTCAAAGTACAATCCTATTTTTTGTTTGAAGAATATATCCGGCAAGAAACCCGTCGAAGAAGACAGAATATTGCAGACCAACCAAGGCAGTAGCCAGCGGACATATTCACCTACCACGCGCCATTCTGCGCCTAACAGCCAAGCCGTTAGAGACGGGAGAATGAACCACAAAAGGACAAAAGCGGGTATTACAATCACCAAAGTCCAAAGCGTAAACCGGCGATAAAAAGGTTCAATCGAGCGACGGTTGTTGACCGATTCGGATGTCTTTTGAAACAATACTTGGTACAATGCGCGGGAAATCGTGCTGATTGGCACAAAAGCAAGCATCAATGCCATTCCCCAGAATCCCACTAACCGTGTGCCAAACAACGGCGTGAGCACCAAAACGGGCAA